>NZ_JBJHAB010000005.1:0-246890 GCF_054050815.1 Blastococcus sp. SYSU DS0552 | reverse complement strand
CCCCCCCCCCCCCCCCCCCCCCCCCCCCCCCCCCCCCCCCCCCCCCCCCCCCCCCCCCCCCCCCCCCCCCCCCCCCCCCCCCCCCCCCCCCCCCCCCCCCCCCCCCCCCCCCCCCCCCCCCCCCCACGGCTCCGTTCCTCAGAAGTTGCCCCGCCGTTCCTGCTCGCGCTCGATCGCCTCGAAGAGCGCCTTGAAGTTGCCCTTGCCGAACCCGAGCGAGCCGTGCCGCTCGATGAGCTCGAAGAAGACCGTGGGCCGGTCACCGGTCGGCTTGGTGAAGATCTGCAGCAGGTAGCCGTCCTCGTCGCGGTCCACCAGGATGCCGCGCCGCTGCAGCTCCTCGATCGGCACCCGCACCGTCCCGATCCGCGCACGGAGCTCCGGATCCTCGTAGTAGGAGTCCGGCGTGGCCAGGAACTCCACACCCTCGGCGGTCATCGCGTCGACCGTGGCCAGGATGTCGTTGGTCGCCAGGGCGACGTGCTGCGCGCCAGGGCCCCGGTAGAACTCCAGGTACTCGTCGATCTGCGACTTCTTCCTCGCGATCGCCGGCTCGTTGAGCGGGAACTTGACCCGGTGGTTGCCGTTGGCGACCACCTTGCTCATCAGCGCGGAGTAGTCGGTCGCGATGTCGTCGCCGATGAACTCGGCCATGTTCGTGAACCCCATGACCCGGTTGTAGAAGTCCACCCACCGGTCCATCGCCCCGAGCTCGACGTTGCCGACGACGTGGTCGACGGCCTGGAACAGCCGCTTCGGCGCTCCGGGGCGCTTCACGAAGGACGACGTCCGCGCCACGTAACCGGGCAGGTAGGCCCCGGCGTAGCGGGACCGGTCGACCAGGGTGTGCCGGGTGTCGCCATAGGCCGCGAGGGACGCCAGGCGCACGGTGCCGTGCTCGTCGCTCACGTCGTGCGGCTCCTCGAGCACCGTGGCGCCCTGGGCCCGGGCGTGCGCGATGCAGCGGTCGACGTCGGGGACGGCGAGGGCGATGTCGACGATGCCGTCGCCGTGCAGACGGTGGTGGTCGGCCAGCGGGCTCGCCGGGTCGTAGGCCCCCTGGACGACGAACCGCGCGGCCCCCGAGGTGAGCACGAAGGCGTGGTGGTCCCGGTTCCCCGTCTCGGGGCCGGAGTAGGCGACCAGCTGCATGCCGAACGCCGACTGGAAGAAGTGCGCCGTCTGCACGGCGTTGCCCACGACCCACACCAGCCCGTCCCAGCCGGTGACCGGGAAGGGATCCCCGGAGGGGTCGTACTCCACCAGGCCGACCAGCTGCTGCAGCTGCGGCAGGTCCAGGCCTGCGAGCCGTTCCTCGTCGTTGAGCACCTGCTCGAGCGTCATCGCGCCTCCTCCTCGTCCGTTCGCGTGTCCCGTGTCCCGTGTCACACCACACCGACCCGGCCCTGCTGCGCAAGCAAGCACCCTGCGACTGCGCTGGCTGCTCGCTCGGACTGGCTCTAGGCACTTGCCGCTGTGCAGAATGCACAGCTGTCGACGCGAAGGAGGCACGATGAGCCGGCCCCGTGAACTGGACACCCTCGACGTCGCGCTGCTGGAGGCGCTGCACGACCACCCGCGCGCCGGGCTGCTGGAGATCGCCCGGGTCGTCGGCGTCGCGCGCGCCACGGCCACGGCGCGGTTACAGCGACTGGAAGCAGCGGGGGTGGTCACCGGTTTCGGCCCGGACGTGGACGTGGCCGCCGCCGGGTTCGGCGTGCAGGCCTTCGTGACCCTCGAGATCGCACAGGGGGCGCTCGACGCGGTGCACCGGGACCTCGAGGCGATCCCCGGGATCCTCGAGGCCCACGCCACCACCGGCAGCGGCGACGTGATCTGCCGCGTGGCCGCCGCCTCCCACGAGGCGCTGCAGGAGATCCTGGTGCAGCTGAACCGCTCGGCCTCGGTCGTCCGGTCGACCAGCGTGGTGGCGCTGACCTGCCTGGTGCCCTGGCGCACCCTCCCGCTGCTGCGCTCCGAGGCGGCGCCCGGGTCGGGGCGCTCGCCCAGCTACCGAGAGCCGGCCCGCGGCTGACCTACTGTGGGGCCGATGGACGGCGACGAACGGAGCGATGCGCCACCCGGGGCCGATCCCATCCCCGCACCTCCCACCCCTGCCGCGAACGAGGCCCGCGCCGAGGACGGCGCGGGTGCCGAGGACGAGGCCGGCGCCGAGCGCCGGACCGGACCCGAGGACCGGGCCGGCACCGAGGCCCGGCATCGCGTCGAGGACGGAGCGGGGGCCGGGGACAGCCCGGCACCGGAGGGGCATCCCGCCGCCGCGGCACCGCCCACCCCCGACGACGCGACCCCGCCGACCGGCGACGCCGGGGCGCGTTCCGGATCCACCTCGACCTCTACTGGAGATCCATCCCCGACGCGCTCGTGGAGCCGGCCGGTCGCCGTGGCGACCACCGCCGCCCTCGCCGTCGCACTCGGCTTCGCGCTCACCGTCCAGATCCGCAGCACGGCGGAGCCCGGCGACCAGGACGTGCGCCGGGAGGCCGACCTCGTGGTGATCCTGGACGAGCTCGACGCCCGGGAGGCGACGCTGCGCCAGCAGATCGCGGAGACGCGGCAGACCCTCGAGGACCTGGGCAGCGGGCAGGAGGAGTCCGGCAGCGCACTGGCGGAGGCGCGGTCACGGGCGGAGGCCATCGGCATCCTGGCGGGCACGCTCCCGGCGCGCGGCCCTGGGGTGCGGCTGACCATCCAGGACCCCGGCGGCGCGGTCCCGGCCTCGGTGATCCTCGGCGCCATCCAGGAGCTCCGCGGCGCCGGGGCGGAGGTGCTGCAGGTCGACGACGTGCGGGTCGTCGCGTCCAGCGCGGTGACCGGCTCCCCCGGCGCCCTGCGCATCGACGGGCAGCCGCTGAGCGCCCCCTACGACTTCCTCGCGATCGGCCCGCCGGCCGCGATGGACGTCGCCCTCTCGGTGTCCGGCGGGGTGATCGCCGACGTCGCCCGCGCGGGCGGCAAGGCGCGGGTGGACCAGGAGGATCTCGTCTCCGTGGACGCCACCGTCGACTGACCCGCGGTCACTGCGGGATGAGCAGGCCCCGCAGTTCGTCGGTCAGCGCCTCCCGCGCCTCGGGGTGCTGAGGCCACGCCGCCGGGGTGACCTGGAACAGCGAGATGCGCCAGCGGCCGCGCCCGTCGTCGACGGCGATCATGGTGTGGACGGCGTTCAGCTCCGGATCGAGGTCGCCGGCCCCCGCGGGGATCATGCCCGCGTGGGCGGTCAGCATCGCCACGCCCTCCCCGACCGGGCGGACCGAGCGGACGACCGCCACGTAGGCGGGCGTCTGCTGCGAGGTGAACACCTGCCGCAGGTCTGCCGCGATCGACAGCCGGCCCCGGTGGTGGCTGCCGTCGAACCCGATGATGTCGCCGTCGTCGGCGAACCCGGCCGCCACCGCCGCGCCGCTGCGCCGGTTCCAGCCGTCGATGAACTCCGCGTAGAGCGCCTGGATCTGGGCGTCCTGCGGGTGCGCTGCGGTCACGTCTCCTCCTCGCTGGCGTTCGTCGGCACGTCCCGACGCCTGCTGTGGTTCCGCGTGGCCGCGCCAGCCCGGCCACGTGTCCCGGGCTGCGGCCGCCTGGGACAGGAGTGACGCTAGTGGTCCGGGAGCCACTCCCGTTCGACGCTCGCCGCAGTGACCCGCCGTCAGATCGACCACCACCGGCACGCGCCCGAGCGCCTGCCACAGAGCGTGCACGGGCATGCGCGCAGAGCAATCGATCGCACCCGGATCCGGTCACCCGACGACGACGGACCGCGGCTCCTGCTGCGCGAACTGGGTGCGGTGCAGGTCGGCGTACCGGCCGTCGCGCGCCAGCAGCTCCTGGTGCGTGCCCGCCTCCACGATCCGCCCCTCGTCGACGACGAGGATCTGGTCGGCGCTGCGGATCGTCGACAGCCGGTGCGCGATGACCAGCGACGTCCGGCCGGCCAGCGCGGTGTCGAGGGCGTGCTGCACCGCGGCCTCGGACTCGCTGTCCAGGTGTGCGGTCGCCTCGTCGAGGATCACGATGCCGGGCGCCTTCAGCAGCACGCGGGCGATGGCCAGCCGCTGCTTCTCCCCGCCCGAGAGGCGGTAGCCGCGGTCACCGACCACCGTCTCCAGCCCTTGGGGCAGCGAGCGCACCAGGTCGGCGATGCGGGCCCCGGTGAGCGCCTCCCACAGCTGCTCGTCGGTGGCCTCCGGCCGGGCGTAGCGCAGGTTGGCGCCGATGGTGTCGTGGAACAGGTGCGCGTCCTGGCTGACGACGCCGATCGCGTCGCGCAGGGAGGAGAGCGTCGCCCGCCGCACGTCCACGCCGCCGACGCGGACGGTGCCACCGGTCGCGTCGTACAACCGCGGGACGAGGTGGGCGATCGTCGACTTCCCGGCCCCCGAGTGGCCGACCAGGGCGACCAGCTGGCCGGGGGCGACCCGGAAGGAGACGTCGTGGAGGACGTCGACCGGCCCCCCGTGCTCGGGCAGCGACACCTCCTCCAGCGACGGCAGCGAGACGTCGGCGCCGGCCGGGTAGCTGAAGGAGACGTGCTCGAACTCGATGGAGCGGTCCTCGGCCGGCACGGGCACGGCGTCGGGCGCCTCGCGGATCATCGGCGGGAGGTCGAGCACCTCGAAGACCCGGTCGAAGCTGACCATCGCGCTCATCACGTCGACCCGGACGTTGGCCAGCGCCGTCAGCGGCCCGTAGAGCCGGGACAGCAGCAGCGCCAGGGCGACGACCGCGCCGGGGCTCAGCGAGCCGGTGAACGCCAGCCAGCCGCCGAGGCCGTACACCAGCGCGGTCGCCAGGGCCGCCACGAGCGTCAGCGCGGTGAAGAAGGTGCGCCCGTACATGGCCGACAGGACGCCGATGTCGCGGACCCGGGCGGCCCGCCCGCGGAACGACTCGGCCTCGGCGGCGGGCCGGCCGAAGAGCTTCACCAGGAGCGCGCCGGCGACGTTGAAGCGCTCGGTCATCGTGGCGTTCATCGAGGCGTTGAGCGCGTAGGACTCCCGGGTGATCTCCTGCAGCCGGCGACCGATGCGGCGCGCGGGCAGGACGAACAGCGGCACCAGCGCCAGCGACAGCAGCGTGATCTGCCACGAGAGCGTCAGCATGACGCCCGCGGTGAGCACCAGCCCGATGACGTTGGAGACCACGCCCGACAGGGTCGAGGTGAACGCCTGCTGGGCGCCGACGACGTCGTTGTTCAGCCGGCTGACCAGCGCGCCGGTCTGCGTGCGGGTGAAGAAGGCGACCGGCATCCGCTGGACGTGCTCGAAGACCCGGCTGCGCAGGTCGTAGATGACGCCCTCGCCGATGCGCGCGGAGTACCAGCGCGTGCCCAGGGAGATGGCGGCGTCGACGACCGCCAGGCCGGCGATGACCAGCGCGATCCGGACGATGCCGCCCGCGGTGCCCTCGAGGTCGGCGATCCGGTTGACGATGTCGCCGGCCAGCAGCGGCGTGACGACGCCGATGACCGACGACCCGACCACCAGCAGCAGGAAGAGGGTCAGCTCGCGCCGGTAGGGCCGGGCGATGCCGATGATGCGCCGGACGGTCCCCTTCGGCAGCTGCCGGGCGGTGACCGAGGGGTCGCGCCTGAACGACCGCATGGCGGCCATCGACGTCATGGGGCTGCTCATGTCCACCGCACCTCCCGACGCCCGCCGGTCGCGCCCCGGCGGCTCCTGCAACCGGGACGCGACCGCGCTTGTTCCTGGAAGTCCGTCAGCGACCGCCGGCCAGATCGTGCAGTCGCTGTACCTGGGCGGCGCGCTCGGCGGCGTCCTGGCTGGCGAAGTCGTTGCGGACGGCGGACCGCACCAGCGCGGCCGTCGCCCGGCTGGCCCCGACGGGCGGGGCCACCAGGGCCGCGGTCAGGTCGGCGACCGCTGCGTCCAGCTCCACCCGCGGCACCACCACGGTCGCCAGGCCGATCGCCTGCGCCTCGGCGGCGCCCACGGCCCGGCCGGTCATGCACAGCTCCAGCGCGCGCGAGTAGCCGACGAGCTCCACCAGCGTGCTGGTACCGGTCAGGTCCGGGACGAGGCCGAGGGTCACCTCGGGCAACCGGAGCTGCGCGTCGTCGGTGAACACCCGCAGGTCGCAGGCGAGCGCGAGCTGGGCGCCGGCACCGATGGCGTGGCCCTGCACCGCGGCGACCGAGACGATCCCCGGCGAGCGGAGCCAGCGGAAGCCGGCCTGGTAGCACCGGATCCGCTCCTGCGCCTCCTCCACCGGCAACCGGACGAGCTCGCCGAGCCCCCCGCCGGTGGTCGAGCCGGTGTCGAACATGCTGCGGTCCAGGCCCGCCGAGAAGGCCCGTCCCGAGCCGCGCACGACGACGACGCGGACGTCCTCGTCGAGCGCGGCCCCGACGTCGGCCAGCCCCGACCAGGTCTCCGGCGTCTGCGCGTTCAGCTGGTCCGGGCGGTCCAGCGTGACCGTGAGGACGGCGCCCTCACGGCTCGTCCGCACCCAGCCGGGCGTGGCGGGGGAACTGGTGGGGTCTGGTGCTGTGCCTACTGGTTCGTTCGCGGGCTCACTCACTCTTCTTACTATTCCGGTTGGCCCCACCGCGGCTGCGCAGCGAGGCCCCGGACTCCGACAGCAGGCGGTGCACGAACCCGTAGGACCGGTTCGTCGAGGTGGCCAGCGACCGGATGCTCTCGCCCTCGTCGTAGCGCTTGCGCAGCTCGTCGGCGAGCGTCGACCGGTCCCCGCCGGTGATCCGCTTGCCCTTGCCGAGGTCGGACGTGCTGGTGTCGGCCATGGCTCCCCTCCGTGTCGGCCACCGGTCTCCCGGCGCCGGCAGTGCCGGCTCGCGCGGCGGCCCGTGTGTTGGCTGTCGCCGTGGTGCCGCCGTCCCGTCGACCACGGCTCCCGCCACCCCATGATCACCCACACCCCAGGTGTCGGCCAGGTGAACCTGTGTCGTCCCGAGCGGGGCCCGGAGGGTTCCCGAGGGACGGCGCGGACAGGGGCAGCCGGAGAGCGACGGCACCTGGTCGCGGTGCCAGCGGGAGCCGCCCCGCGAGGCGGCGCGAGGAGCGGGGGCCGGAGGTCGCCCGACGAGCGCCGGGGACTCGCGCGTCGCAGCGGGGGGACGGCGCGTGGCCGCGGTGTCGGCCGGAGGCCGACGATGTGCTACGCGAGCTCGACCAGGTCGGCGAAGTCCTCGCTCCAGGTGTCCTCGGTGCCGTCGGGCAGCAGGATCACCTTGTCGGGGTTCAGCGCCCGCACCGCGCCCTCGTCGTGGGTGACCAGCACGATCGCCCCGGCGTACGTGCGCAGCGCCTCGAGCACCTGCTCGCGGCTGGCCGGGTCGAGGTTGTTGGTCGGCTCGTCGAGCAGCAGCACGTTCGCGCCGGAGACGACGAGGGTCGCCATTGCCAGCCGGGTCCGCTCACCGCCGGAGAGCGTGCCGGTGCGCTGGTCGACCGTCTCCCCCGAGAACAGGAAGGCGCCGAGGATGCGGCGCAGCTCCGTGTCCGTGCTGTCCGGCGCCGCGGAGCGCATGTTCTCCAGCAGCGTCCGGTCCATGTCGAGGGTCTCGTGCTCCTGCGCGTAGTAACCGACGCGCAGCCCGTGCCCGGCCTTGACCTCGCCGGTGTCGGGCACCTCGGTGCCGGCCAGCATCCGCAGCAGCGTGGTCTTGCCCGCGCCGTTGAGCCCCAGCACGACCACGCGGGTTCCGCGGTCCACCGCCAGGTCGACGTCGGTGAAGATCTCCAGCGAGCCGTAGCTCTTGGACAGCCCCTCGGCGGTGAGCGGCGTCTTCCCGCACGCGGCCGGCGTCGGGAAGCGCAGCTTCGCGACCTTGTCCTGCACCCGCACGTCGGCCAGGCCGGCGGCGAGCCGCTCGGCGCGCTTGTCCATGCTCTTGGCGGCCTTGGCCTTCGTCGCCTTGGCGCGCATCTTGTCGGCCTGCGCGTTGAGGGTGTCGATCTTCCGCTCGGTGTTGGCCCGCTCCTGCTTGCGCCGGCGCTCGTCGGTCTCCCGCTGGGCAAGGTAGGGCTTCCAGCCGAGGTTGTAGACGTCGACGGTCGCCCGGTTGGCGTCCAGGTGCCACACCTTGTTGACGACGGCGTCGAGCAGCTCGACGTCGTGGCTGATGACGATCAGTCCACCCCGGTGGCTGGAGAGGAACCCCTTGAGCCAGGTGATCGAGTCGCCGTCGAGGTGGTTGGTGGGCTCGTCGAGCAGCAGCGTCTCGGCGTCGGAGAAGAGGATGCGGGCCAGCTCCACGCGCCGGCGCTGGCCACCGGAGAGGGTGCGCAGCGGCTGGGCCAGCACCCGGTCGGGCAGGCCCAGGTTGGTGCAGATGCGCGCCGCGTCGCTCTCCGCGGCGTAGCCCCCCAGGGCGGCGAACTGGTCCTCGAGGCGCCCGTACCGGCGGACGGCCTTGTCCTGCTCGGCGTCGTCGGCCGGCTCGGCCATCGCGACCTGCGCCTTCACCATCTGGTTGCGCAGCACGTCGAGCCCGCGGCCGGAGAGCACCCGGTCGCTGGCGGTGATATCGAGATCACCGCTGCGCGGGTCCTGCGGCAGGTAGCCGATCTCGCCGCTGACCTCGACCTTCCCGGCGTGCGGGAGGCGCTCACCGGCCAAGGTGGTCAGGGTGGTGGTCTTGCCCGCGCCGTTGCGCCCGACCAGGCCGATGCGGTCACCGGGCTGCACGCGCAGGTTGGCCTCGCTGATGAGGATGCGGGCGCCGGCGCGCAGCTCCAGGCCGGTCGTCGTGATCACTGCTCCCAGTGTAGGACCCCCGCGCAGCGGCCGGGCCTCGTCACGGCCCACTCCCGTCGGCTGCGGTGGTCGGGACCGGGACTTGCGCCTAGGTTCGGCAAAAGGGCTGCTGCACCCGCCCGCACCCGCACCCCGATCCGAGACAGGGCAGACGACAGCCCCTTCCGCAGGGACCGCCATGACCGCTACTCCCCCACGCCGCCCGCGCTCCCTGCCTGCGTTCCTGCTGGCGACGCTGCTCGCGCTGGCGGCCTGCACCGGTGACGGGGAGGACACGTCGACCGGCGCCGACCCGGGATCAGGGGGCGGCTCCGGGGCGGGGCCCAGCCTCACCGACGCCACCGGGGTCGTCGAGGCGCTGGAGGCCAGCGTGGTCACGATCCTCTCCGGCCCCGGTCTGGGGAGCGGCGTGGTCTACAGCGACGAGGGGCTGATCGTCACCAACGCCCACGTGGTGGCCGACCAGCAGGAGGTGGAGATCGCCTTCGCCGACGGCCGGCGCGGCCGGGCCACCGTGCTGGCCGCCGACCCGGTCTCCGACCTGGCGGTGCTGCGCGCCGACCGAGACGACCTGCCCGCCGCCACGTTCCAGGAGGAGCTGCCCGACCCAGGGGAACCGGCCGTGGCGATCGGCAGCCCGCTGGGCTTCGAGAACACGATTACCACGGGGGTGATCTCCGGCCTCCACCGCGACATCCCCGCCGGGACCAGCGCTGGCCAGCTGCCGCTGGTCGACCTGATCCAGACCGACGCGGCGATCAGCCCGGGGAGCAGCGGCGGGGCCCTGGCCAACGCCGACGGCGAGGTCGTCGGGATCAACGAGGCCTACCTGCCGCCCTCGACCGGTGCGGTGGCGCTCGGATTCGCCATCCCTGCCGCGACCGTCGTGGACGTGGTGGAGCAGCTGCTCGAGGACGGGACCGTGAGCCACGCCTTCGCCGGCCTGGTCCCGGTCACGCTCACCGAGCGGATCGCCGAGCAGCTCGGCACCCCGCGGACCAGCGGCGTGGTCGTCGCCGAGGTCGCCCCCGACGGGCCGGCGGCCGTGGCCGGGCTGAGCCCCGGGGACGTCCTCACCGAGGCGGACGGCGAACCCCTGCGCGGCGCCGAGGAGTTCGTCTCCGTCGTCCGGGCCCACGACCCCGGTGACACCCTGGAGCTGTCCGTGGTGCGTGGCGACGGCTCGACCGAGACGGTGTCCCTGACCCTGGCGGAGCGGCAGCCCGCGGGTTGACGGGCTGCCCGGCACGGGCACAGCTCCACGGTGGGACGGCACCCGGGCGGAGGGAGGAGGCGGCCATGACGCGGCCGGTCGGCACGTCCCCGCTCGCCTACCGCGCCCGCCCCCCGCAGGTGCTGCTGGGCGTCGGGGCGGTCCTCCTGGTGACCGCCGGCGCCGCGGTGGCCTCGGCCTCCGGCGGCTGGACGGTGCGCGGGCTGCTCCTGGCGCTCGCCGCGGCCGCCGCCGCCGGCTCGGTCCGCGCCGCCCGCGAGCGGCTGCGCAGCTCCGAGGAGAGCCTGGCGGCCACTGCCGCGGGATTGTCGCTGGCCGCCCTCGCACCCGCCGGCGGCGTCCTCGCGCCGTCCACCGCGGTCGGCGGGGGGCTGACCGCGGCGTTCCTGGCGCTGCGGTTCCTCGCCCCGTCCACGGCGGCCTGGCCGGTGGCGGCCTGGGCCACGCTGCAGCTGGCCGTGCTCGGGGCCCTCGGCGGCCTCGCCGACGGCCCGCGCACCGACGCCTGTCTCACCGTGGCGCTGGTGGGCCTGGGGACCGCCGCCGCCGCCCGTCCCGCCGTGGCGCGGATCGCGCTGGTCACCACCGCCCCGTGGTGGCTGTTCGGCGTCGTCGCCGGAACCACCGAGGTCTGGCACGCCGCCGGGACGCGGCAGTGGCTCACCGCCGCGCTCGTCGTCGGGGCCGCGGGCGGCCTGCTCCTCGCCCGGCTCCGCGCTCCGCTGGAGCGCCTCCTCGGACCGCCCCGGGCGGTTCCCGTCGTCGCCGGTGCGGTGGCCGGAGCGGCGGTCGCGGGTGCGTTCTCCTCGTGGGACGTCGTAGCCACCACGCTCACCGCCTACGGCGGGGTGGTCACCGCGAACCTCGCCGCATCCACGCTGCACGGCTGTCGGCGAGACCTGCTGCTGCCCGCGGCGGTGGCCGGTGGCGTCGTGACCGCGGTGCTGTGCGTGCTGCGCCTGGTGGCCGGGGAGGCGTGGGCGGCCCTGTCGGTCCTGCTGCTGCTGACCGCGCTGCCGACGGCGCTCGTCGCCGTCCGTCGCGGGGACGACCGCCCGGTCGCCCTGCCCACCACCGTCGGGTGCCTGGCCGGCTCGGTGCTGCTGGCCCTGCCGGCCGATGCGCTGACCGCGCCGGTGGCCGCCGTTCTGCTCACCGCCCTCTACGGGGTGGCGATGACGGTCGGCGCCGGGCTGGCGGCCGCTAGCCGCCGGCCCACGGTTCGGGTGGCCGCGGTGTGCGCGGGGGCGGCGGTGCTCGTGCCGCTGGCGGCCGGCGACCGGCCGGTCCTGGCCGCCCACCTGGCGGCCCAGGGGCTGTTCACCCTGTGGTGGGCCTGGCGGACCGGGCGGCGCCCGGAGCCGGTGCACCCCACTGCGGTGCCCGTGCCGGCCGGGACCGGGGGCACCTCGCCCACCGGGGACGATCCGCCGGCGCGCACGCTGGTGGCCTGGCGGGTCGGGGCCGGGCAGCTGGTCGCCGCGGTCTGGGTGGCCGCGGGTGCTGCGGACCTCTCCGCCGTGGAGTGGTACTCGCTGTCGGCGGCCGCCGGGTTGCTGCTGGCGGCGGGGCCGCGGCTGGCCCACGGCCGCTCGTGGCCGGCATGGGGCCCCGGCCTCCTGGTCGCCGTGGTGCCCTCGACGGCGATCGCCGTGGTCGCGCCGGACGGGTCGCGCGCGGTCGGGGTGCTCGTCGCCGCGGCAGCACTCATGGTCCTCGGCGCCCGCAGCGGGGTGCGCACGCCGCTGACCGTGGGCGCCGGCGCCGCGCTCGCCGTCGCGGTCGGCCTCGCGGTGCCGGCGCTGCCCTGGCCCCTGGGGGTGGCCCTCGCCGTGGGCAGCTTCCTGCTCGCGGTGGGATCCCAGAGCGAACGGCACCCCGTGCCGTTCTTCGCCACCCGTCTCACCGACCTCCGGTGACGAACGGGCGGCCCCTTCGCAGGGGCCCGCCCCGAGCGTGCGAGAGATGGGGGGCGAAGGGGTCCTTCTAGACCCGGAAACCCAAAGCGCGCAGCTGCTCGCGGCCGTCGTCGGTGATCTTGTCCGGGCCCCACGGCGGCATCCAGACCCAGTTGATCCGGATGTCGTCGACCAGGCCGGGGCCGGGGCCACCGGTGAGCGCCTGGCGCGCCTGGTCCTCGATGACGTCGGTCAGCGGGCAGGCCGCGCTGGTCAGCGTCATGTCGATGATCGCGACGCTGGAGTCACCGTTGCTGTCGTCGACGTCGAGCCCGTAGACGAGGCCGAGGTCGACGACGTTGACGCCGAGCTCGGGGTCGACGACGTCACGCATCGCCTCCTCGAGGTCCTCGAGCAGCGCCGACTTGTAGGCCGGCAGGTCGCCGGGCGCTCCGTCGGTCGCGGGTGTGGCGTTCTCGGTGGTCTCGCTCATGCCTGGCCTCCAGCCGGGGTCGTGGTCGCGGACGTCGCCCGCGCCGAGGCGTCCTTCAGGGCCATCCAGCTCATCAGCGCGCACTTGATCCGCGCCGGGTACTTGGAGACGCCGGCGAACGCGACGGCGTCCTCCAGCTCGTCCTCGAGCTTCTCGGCGACGGCCGGGTCGCCCTTGGCCTGCATCAGGGTCATGAAGTGCTCGCCGGTCTCCAGCGCCTCGGTCACGCGCTTGCCGACGACCAGGTCGTACATGGCCGAGACCGATGCCTGGCTGATCGAGCAGCCCATGCCCTCGTAGGACACGTCGGCGACCGTGTCGCCGTCGAGCCGCACGCGCAGGGTCACCTCGTCACCGCACGTCGGGTTGACGTGGTGGACCTCCGCGTCGAACGGGTCGCGCAGACCGCGCCCGTGCGGGTTCTTGTAGTGGTCCAGGATGATCTCCTGGTACATCGACTCCAGCTGCATCAGCTCGCTGCTCCCTCACTGTCTCCAGAGGGTGCAACACCGAAGAAGCGCTGTGCTTCCCGGATGCCGTCGGCGAGTGCGTCGATGTCGTCGTAGCCGGTGTGCACGTAGAACGTCGCGCGGGTGGTGGCCGGCACGCCGTAGCGCCGCACCACCGGCCAGGCGCAGTGGTGCCCCACCCGAACGGCGATGCCGAGGTCGTCGAGCACCTGGCCGACGTCGTGCGGGTGGACGCCCTCGACGGTGAAGGAGATCGCCCCGCCGCGGGCGACGGTGTCCGGCGGGCCGACCACCGTGACGCCGGGGATCTCGGCCAGCCTGGCCAGCGCGTAGCCGGTGAGCGCCTTCTCGTGCTCCTCGACCTTGTCCATCCCGAGCGCCTGCAGGTAGTCGACGGCGGCGCCGAGCCCGACCACCTGCGCGGTCATCGGCACGCCGGCCTCGAAGCGCTGCGGCGGCGGCATGAAGGTGCTGCCCTCCATCCGCACGACCTCGATCATCGAGCCACCGGTGAGGAAGGGGGGGAGCTTGTCGAGCACCTCGTAGCGGCCCCAGAGGACGCCGACGCCGGTGGGCCCGAGCATCTTGTGACCGGAGAACACCAGGAAGTCCGCGCCCAGCGTCTGCACGTCGACCGGCTGGTGCGGCACCGACTGGGCCCCGTCGACCAGCACCAGGGCGCCGACCTCGTGGGCCCGGGCGACGATCCCCTCGAGCGGGTTGATCGTGCCGAGGATGTTCGACTGCTGGGTGACGGCGACCAGCTTGGTGCGCTCGTTGACCACCGTGCCGAGGTCCGAGAGGTCCAGCCGGCCGTCGTCGGTCAGCCCGAGCCAGCGCAGGGTCGCCCCGGTGCGCTCGCACAGCTGCTGCCACGGGATGAGGTCGGCGTGGTGCTCCATCTCGGTGACCACGATCTCGTCGCCCTGGCCCACCGCGTACGTGCGGAACTCCGGCTCCTTCGCCGTCGCGGCGTTGGAGAGCGCGTAGGCCACCAGGTTGATCGCCTCGGTGGTGTTCCGGGTGAAGACGATCTCGTTCTCCGGCGCCCCGATGAAGGCGCCGATCTTCGCCCGGGCCTCCTCGTACGCGCCGGTGGCCTCCTCGGCGAGCTGGTGGGCCCCCCGGTGCGGCGCGGCGTTGACGTTCTCGTAGAACCAGCGCTCGGCGTCGAGCACCTGGCGCGGCTTCTGCGAGGTCGCCCCGGAGTCGAGGTAGACCAGCCGCTTCCCGTCGCGGACGGTGCGCGTCAGGATCGGGAAGTCCGCCCGGATCGCCTCGACGTCCAGCGGAAGAGGCGCCTGCTGCGCCCCTCCGGGACGCGAGACGAGCTGGGTCATGCGGATGCGACCTCCGGGGTGCCCTTGACGTAGGACGCGTAGCCCTCGTCCTCGAGCTTGGCGGCGAGCTCCGGGCCACCCTCGTCGACGACCTTGCCGGCGACGAAGACGTGCACGAAGTCGGGCTTGATGTACTTCAGGATGCGCGTGTAGTGCGTGATGAGCAGGACGCCGACGTCGCTGTCCTCGCGGCTGCGGTTGACGCCCTCGGAGACGACGCGCAGCGCGTCGACGTCGAGCCCGGAGTCGGTCTCGTCGAGGATCGCGATGGCGGGCTTGAGCAGCCGCATCTGCAGGATCTCGTGGCGCTTCTTCTCACCGCCGGAGAAGCCCTCGTTGACGTTGCGCTCGGCGAACGCCGGGTCCATCTCCAGGCCGGACATCTCGGTCTTGACGTCCTTGACCCAGGTGCGCAGCTTCGGCGCCTCGCCCTTGATGGCGGTGGCGGCGGTGCGCAGGAAGTTCGACACCGAGACGCCGGGGACCTCGACCGGGTACTGCATGGCGAGGAACAGGCCGGCGCGGGCGCGCTCGTCCACGCTCATCTCGAGGACGTCCTCGCCGTCGAGGGTGACGGTGCCCCCGGTGATCGTGTACTTGGGGTGGCCGGCGATCGAGTAGGCCAGGGTCGACTTGCCCGACCCGTTCGGGCCCATGATGGCGTGGGTCTCGCCCGAGCGGACGGTCAGGTCGACGCCGCGGAGGATCTCCTTGGCGTCGTCACCCTCGCCCACGCTGACGTGCAGGTCGCGGATCTCCAGGACGGACACTTCTCTTCTCGCTCCTTCATTCACCGGCCGCGAGCGGGAGGCGGCCGTCGGCTTCGGTGTCGACGAGCACGTCCTCCCCCTCCACGCGGACGGGGTAGACGTCGACCGGCTCGGTGGCCGGCAGGTTGGTGGGTTCACCGGTGCGCAGGTCGAAGCACGACCCGTGCAGGAAGCACTCGATGGTGGGGGCGCCGTCGAAGGTCTCGACGTCCCCGTCGGTCAGGGGGACGTCGGCGTGCGAGCACCGGTCCTCCAGGGCGTAGAGCTGCCCCTCGAACCGGACGACGGCGACGTCGACGTCCGCGAGCTCGACCCGCAGGGAGCCGTTCTCGGGGACGTCGGCCAGCGCGCAGACCCGTTCGAACGCCATGGTCAGGCCACCTCGACCGGCTGCTCGTCGAGGCCGGGCAGGGCGCCGAGGCGCTCGTCGATCGACGCCATCAGCCGGTCCTGCAGGGCGTCGACGCCGATGCGCTGGACGACGTCGGCGAAGAAGCCGCGCACGACCAGGCGGCGGGCCGTCTCGGCCTCGATGCCGCGCGAGCACAGGTAGAACAGCTGCTCGTCGTCGAACCGGCCGGTGGCGCTGGCGTGGCCGGCGCCGACGATCTCGCCGGTCTCGATCTCCAGGTTCGGCACCGAGTCGGCGCGGGCGCCGTCGGTGAGCACGAGGTTCCGGTTGAGCTCGTAGGTCTCCGTGCCGGTGGCCGCGGGGCGGATGCGGACGTCGCCGATCCAGACCGTACGGGCGCCCTCGCCCTGCAACGCGCCCTTGTAGAGCACGTTGCTGGTGCAGTTCGGGACGGCGTGGTCGACCCAGAGGCGGTGCTCCTGGTGCTGGGTCTCGTCGGAGAAGTAGACGCCGAACAGCTCCGCGCTACCGCCGGGGCCGGCGTACTGCACGTTGCTGACCAGACGGACGAGGTCACCGCCGAGGGTGACCACGACCTGCGTGAAGGTGGCGTCGCGACCGACGACGGCGTCGTACTGGCCGCCGTGCACCGCGCCGGGCGCCCAGTCCTGCACGGAGACGAGCCGCACCTGCGCGCTGTCGCCGACGAGGACGGAGACGCCGCCCGCGTACTTCGCGAGGCCGCTGTGGTCGAGCACGATCGTCGCCGTGGCGAAGGCGCCCACCTCGATCACGAGGTGACCCCACACGACGTCCTCGGAGCCGGTGCCGGCGAGCCCCAGCGTGACCGGCCGATCCAGCTGCGCCTCCTTGGTCACCCGCACGACGGCGGCGCCGCCGCTGCGCTCCCGGGCGAGCGCGGCGAGCCGGTCCACCGGCTCGGGCAGGCCCTTGAGCAGCGGGTCGTCGGCCTCGACGCTGGTCAGCTCCACGCCCTCGGGCAGGTCGGTGGTCCAGGTCAGCTGCGCGTCGGACGGGGCGCCGTCCAGCAGCGGGCGGATCCGCTTCATGGGGGTGAAGCGCCACGTCTCCTCGCGGCCCGTGGGCACGCCGAAGGCGTCCGGGTCGGTGGAGGTGAACCGCTCGGCCGGTGAGCCGGTCGGGGCGGGCCCACCGTGCGAGTGCGCGCCCGGGTCCGCCTCCCCCGCGCTGCCGGTGTCGGCGGCCGGGGTGGTGGGCGGCCCGGCCTGGGCCCCCACGCCCGGAGCGAACAGCTCCGAGGCGAGGGTGCTCGGCTGGGTGGTGAGGTCGGTCGTGCCGGTGTTGGAGTCGGTCATCAGCCGACAGCACCTTCCATCTGCAGTTCGATGAGCCGGTTGAGCTCGAGGGCGTACTCCATGGGCAGTTCGCGGGCGATCGGCTCGACGAAGCCGCGCACCACCATCGCCATGGCCTCGTCCTCGGAGAGGCCGCGGCTCATCAGGTAGAAGAGCTGGTCCTCGCTGACCCGGGAGACGGTCGCCTCGTGCCCCATGGAGACGTCGTCCTCACGGACATCGACGTAGGGGTAGGTGTCCGAGCGGCTGATCGTGTCGACCAGCAGTGCGTCGCACTTGACCGTCGACTTGGAGCCGTACGCGCCCTCGTCGACCTGGACCAGGCCCCGGTAGGAGGTGCGGCCACCGCCACGGGCCACCGACTTCGACACGATGGTCGAGGAGGTGTGCGGCGCGGCGTGCACCATCTTGGCGCCCGCGTCCTGGTGCTGGCCCTCGCCGGCGAAGGCGATCGAGAGCACCTCGCCCTTGGCGTGCTCGCCGGTCATCCAGACGGCCGGGTACTTCATGGTCACCTTGGAGCCGAGGTTGCCGTCGACCCATTCCATGGTCGCGCCCTCGTGGGCCACGGCCCGCTTGGTGACCAGGTTGTAGACGTTGTTCGACCAGTTCTGGATGGTCGTGTACCGGCAGCGCGCGTTCTTCTTGACGATGATCTCGACCACCGCGGAGTGCAGCGAGTCCGACTTGTAGATCGGTGCGGTGCAGCCCTCGACGTAGTGCACGTAGGCGCCCTCGTCGACGATGATCAGCGTCCGCTCGAACTGGCCCATGTTCTCGGTGTTGATCCGGAAGTAGGCCTGCAGCGGGATCTCGACGTGCACGCCCTTCGGCACGTAGATGAACGAGCCGCCGGACCAGACCGCGGTGTTCAGCGCGGCGAACTTGTTGTCGCCGGAGGGGATCACCGAGCCGAAGTACTCCTGGAAGATCTCCGGGTGCTCCTTGAGCGCCGAGTCGGTGTCCAGGAAGAGCACGCCCTGGTCCTCCAGCTCCTTCTGGATCTGGTGGTAGACGACCTCGGACTCGTACTGCGCGGCGACGCCGGACACGAGGCGCTGCTTCTCCGCCTCGGGGATGCCGAGCTTGTCGTAGGTGTTCTTGATGTCGTCGGGCAGGTCCTCCCACGAGGCCGCCTGCGCCTCGGTGGAGCGCACGAAGTACTTGATGTTCTGGAAGTCGATCCCGGAGAGGTCCGACCCCCAGTCCGGCATCGGCTTGCGGCCGAAGAGCTTGAGGGCCTTGAGGCGGCGCTCGAGCATCCACTCGGGCTCGCTCTTGCGGGCGGAGATGTCGCGGACGACGTCCTCGTCGATGCCCCGGCGCGCGGACGCACCGGCGACGTCGGCGTCGGCCCAGCCGTACTCGTAGCGGCCGAGCTGCTCGATCTGCTCGTCCTGCGTCAGCTGCGTGGCCGTCGCCGGCTGCTGGGTGCTGGTCATGCGGGCGTCCTCTCCCGGTCGTTCGTGGGGGTGAAGCTGGTGGACGGTGCGGTGCGCGCGCGACGCGCGGCTGCACGCTCACCTGGTACAGGGCGTTCGGGGGCCGTTCTGTTCCCCGGACGCTGGGACCCCGGCCGTATCGGCCCGGGGATGTGGGTGGTGCAGACCCCGTCGCCGTGGGCGATCGTGGCCAGCCGCTGGACGTGCGTGCCGACCAGCCGGCCGATCACCGCCGTCTCGGCCTCGCAGAGCTGCGGGAACTCCGCCGCGACGTGCGCCACCGGGCAGTGGTGCTGGCAGAGCTGCCCACCTCCGGACAGCGCCGAGGCGGTGGCAGCGTAGCCCTCGGCCGTCAGGGCGGCGGCGAGCGCCTGGGCCCGGTCCACCGGCTCACCGGGGCGGGCGCTGACCGCCTGCTCGACCGCACTCCAGGCGCGTGCCTCCAGCCCGGCGAGCTGCTGCTCGGCGACCGCACGGACGGCGTCGGGACCACCCACATCCGCCACGTACCGCAGCGCGGTCAGCGCCAGGTCGTCGTAGGCGTGCGGGAAGGCCGAGCGGCCGGCGTCGGTGAGGTGGAAGCGGCGGGCCGGCCGCCCCCGGCCGCGGTGGGCGTCGCGCACCTGGCGCTCCTCGACCCGGCCGGTGGCGACCAGGGCGTCGAGGTGCCGGCGCACGGCCGCCGGTGAGACGCCGAGCCGGCCGGCGAGCTCGGTCGCCGTCTGCGGCCCGTGCTCGAGCAGCAGCCCGCTCACGCGGTCACGGGTGCGCCCGTCGTCGGCGGTCGCCGACGGCCGGGGGTGCGCCGCGATGGATTCCACAACACGAGTGTGTCCTATTTCAGGAGGCCTGCAAGCAAGGTCCACCTAAGAAGCGGCCCCTCCGGGACGGTTCGTGAGCAGCCTCACGCCCCCCGGCCCGCCCGCAGGGGCGCGACTCGGGGCGGGCGAGCGGCGGGGGCGGTGGCAGCGCTGCAGGGCGCCGCGGCGAGCTCGCGAGGCGCGGGGGGCAGCGGGGTCCTTCAACTAGCATCGGGGCGTGCCGGTCCTGCCCGCCTCCTTCTCGCCCACGACCATCTCGCGGGTCGCCTTCGCGAACGTCGTGGCCAACGGCGGGATCGTCCTCACGGGCGGCGTCGTCCGCCTCACCGGATCGGGGCTCGGCTGCCCGACCTGGCCGCGCTGCACCGACGACAGCTTCGTCACCACGCCCGAGATGGGCATCCACGGGGTGGTCGAGTTCGGCAACCGCCTGCTCACCTTCGTCCTGTCGGTGCTGGCCGTGGCCCTCGTCGTCGTGGTGTTCCGGTCGGCCCGCCGCGACCTGCGCGCCCTGGCCGTGACCGCGTTCCTGGGCATCCCAGCGCAGGGCGTCGTCGGCGGCATCACCGTGCTGACCGGGCTGAACCCGTGGACGGTCGCCGGGCACTTCCTCGTCTCCATGGGGCTGGTCGCGCTCACCACGGTGCTCTGGCTGCGGTCCCGCGAGCCGGGGGTCGGGCAGCCGCTGGTCGGGCGCCCGCTCCGGCTGCTCGTCGGCGCCGTCGCCGCGGCCACCGCACTGGTCCTGGTCATGGGCACGGTGGTCACCGGCAGCGGTCCGCACAGCGGCGACGCCGAGGCCGGTCGCACCGGGCTCGACGCGGAGCTGGTCAGCCACCTGCACGCCGACGCCGTCTTCCTGCTCATCGGGCTCACCGTCGCGTTGCTCGTCGCGCTGCACACGACCGACTCCCCCGGCCGGGTTCGGCGCGCCGCCCGTGACCTGGTGGTGGTCCAGCTCGCGCAGGGCGTGATCGGCTACGTCCAGTACTTCACCGACCTGCCGATCGTGCTGGTGCTGCTGCACATGCTGGGCGCGGTGCTGATCACCGCCTACACGGCCCGGCTGGTGTGGTCCGTGCGCGGCCCGGCCTCGGAGGCCCCGCTGACGGCCCCCCTCGAGCCGGCGGTCGCCACCCGCTGAACCGGCTGAGTGCGCCGATGAGCAGTTCTCGCGCCCGAGGCTGCTCGTCCGCGCACACCGCCGCGGTCAGTCGTGCCACACCAGAAGCACGGCGAGCGAGCCGTCGGCGGACTCCCAGCGGCGTCCGGTGACGGTCTCGGCGGCGCTCCGCGCATCGGCCCACGCCGGCCACGCGTCCTCCTCGTCGTGCCACACGAGCCTGCCGCCCGCGAGGTAGGTGACCACGGGCCACCCCGCCTGGATCAGGCCCTCGATCTCGACCGCCTCGATGCGGCCGCCACGGGCCGAGTACGTGCGGCCGTCCGCCCCCACGAACCGGCCCATCCGCACGTTCGCGAGGTCTTGGCGCACGGGGGCACGGTAGCGCTCCCGCCGTTCCGGGACGGCCGCCCTCCGGGGGCCCGCGCCGAGCGTGCGAGGCGTGGGGGCGAGGGCGGTCCTTCTAGACGAAGACGTCGACGATGATCGCGACCGACAGCAGCGCCATGTAGGAGATCGAGATGTGGAACAGCTGCATCGGTCGGGTCTCCACCCCTCGCTGGATGCGGGAGAGCAGCCGGTGCGCCTCGACCACGAACCAGGCGCCGAGGGCGGCGGCGGTCAGCGTGTAGATCCAGCCGATGCCGTACTCGGCACCGAGCGGGGCGAGCAGCAGCGAGACCGCCACGGTCAGCCAGGTCCAGACGACGGTCTGCCGGCCGACGGAGAGCTCCGAGGCGACGACGGGGAGCATCGGGACGTCGGCGCGCGCGTAGTCCTCGCGGAACCGCATGGCCAACGCCCAGAAGTGCGGCAGCTGCCAGCAGAAGACGACGCCGAAGAAGATCCAGGCCGGCCAGTCCAGGGAACCGGTGACGGCGGCCCAGCCGATGAGCACCGGCGCGGCCCCGGGCACCCCGCCGAACAGCGTGCTGTGCCGCGTGCGCCGCTTGAGCACCGCGGTGTAGATGACCGCGTAGTAGAAGATCGCCCCCGCGGCGAGGGCCGCGGCCAGCGGCGTCGTGGTGAGGGCCAGCAGGACGATCGCCAGCACCGACAGGACGACGCCGAAGACGAACGCGTTGCGCGGGCTCACCTCGCCGGTCACCAGGGCCCGGCGCTCGGTCCGGCGCATCAGCCGGTCGATGTCGCGGTCGTACCAGCAGTTGAAGACGTTGGCCGCGCCGGCGGCGAGCGTGCCGCCGACCATCGTCGCGGCCAGCAGGCCCCACGACGGCCACCCGCCCGCCGCCAGGATCATCGCCGGCAGCGTCGTGATCAGCAGCAGCTCGATGATGCGGGGCTTGGTCAGCCCCACGTACGCGCCCAGCCGGGCGCGCAGGCGGGTGGAGCGGCGGGCAGCGGAGGCGGGAGGGCGCTCGGACAGCGCCGTCACCGGGTGCCCTCGTGCGCGGTCGCGCGCGGGCAGCAGGGCACCACGGGATCCCTTCGAACCTGGAGGCGTAACTCCCCCACTGTAGCCCCGGCCGGTTCACGGGCCGCCGCGCGGCGCGACCTCGGATGACTAGGGTTGATCACGTTGCTGCCGCCGGTGCAGCGGGTAGGGGCGACGCGACGACGTCGTCACGCCCCCTGACCCACCGGCCCGGGGGGACGCCCCTGGGCGACCCACCGGCGGCCGGCCGCTCGCCCGGGCACGACGTCAGGCCTACCTCGAGGGAGAACCGACCAGATGGACACGCGCAGCACCGGACCGGAAGCCCCCGCCGAGGCCGCGACCGACGCGCCCACCGGCAGCCCGTCGCAGCCGCAGCCGACCCTCCCCCAGGACTTCGGGGATCTCGACCGCCGCGCCATCGACACCGCGCGCGTGCTGGCGATGGACGCCGTCCAGAAGGTCGGTAACGGCCACCCGGGCACCGCCATGAGCATGGCCCCGACGGCCTACCTGCTCTTCCACAAGTGGCTGCGGCACGACCCCAGCGACCCGAACTGGGTCGCCCGCGACCGGTTCGTCCTGTCCATGGGGCACTCCAGCCTGACGCTGTACGTGCAGCTGTTCCTCTCCGGCTACGGCCTGGAGATCGACGACCTCAAGGCGCTGCGCACCTGGGGCTCGAAGACCCCCGGCCACCCCGAGGTCAACCACACCCCGGGCGTCGAGACCACGACCGGCCCGCTGGGCCAGGGTGTCGGCAACGCGGTCGGCATGGCGATGGCCGCCCGCCGGGAGCGCGGGATGCTCGACCCGGACGCCCCCGAGGGCGAGAGCCTCTTCGACCACCACATCTGGTGCTTCGCCTCCGACGGCGACATGGAGGAGGGCGTCAGCGGCGAGGCGTCGTCGCTGGCCGGCACGCAGCGGCTGGGCAACCTGACCCTCGTCTACGACGACAACAAGATCTCCATCGAGGACGACACGACCGTCGCCTTCACCGAGGACGTCGGCAAGCGCTACGAGGCCTACGGCTGGCACGTGCAGCACGTCGACGACGGTGAGGACCTCGCCGCCGTCGACGCCGCCTTCGCCGCGGCCAAGGCCGAGACCGGTCGCCCCTCCCTCATCGTGCTGCGGACGGTCATCGCCTGGCCGGCCCCCACCAAGCAGAACACCGGCGCCTCGCACGGCTCGGCGCTCGGCGACGACGAGGTGCGCGCGACCAAGGAGATCCTCGGCTTCGACCCCGAGCGGACCTTCCAGGTCGACGACGACGTCCTCGCCCACGCCCGGTCCGTCGTGGAGAAGGGCCGCGCGGCCCGCGCCGAGTGGGACGAGCGGTTCACCGCGTGGGAGAAGGCCAACCCCGAGGGCGCCGCCCTGCTGGCCCGGATGCGCGAGCGCCGGCTGCCCGAGGGCTGGGCCGAGGACCTGCCCGCCTTCCCCGCCGACGAGAAGGGCGTGGCCACCCGCAAGGCGTCGGGGAAGGTGCTGGCCGCGCTCTACCCACGGCTGCCCGAGCTCTGGGGCGGCTCGGCCGACCTCGCCGAGAGCAACAACACCGCGGTGGAGGGCGAGCCGTCGTTCCTGCCCGCCGACCGGCAGACCAAGATGTGGTCCGGCGGTCCCTTCGGCCGCACGATCCACTTCGGCGTCCGCGAGCACGCCATGGGCGCGATCATGAACGGCATCGCCCTGCACGGCGGCACCCGCGTGTACGGCGGCACGTTCCTCACCTTCTCCGACTACATGCGCGGCGCGGTCCGGCTGGCCGCGCTCATGCAGCTGCCGGTCACCTACGTCTGGACCCACGACTCGATCGGCCTCGGCGAGGACGGCCCCACCCACCAGCCGATCGAGCACTTCGCCGCGCTGCGTGCCATCCCCGGCCTCGACGTCGTCCGCCCCGCGGACGCCAACGAGGTCACCGCCGCCTGGCGGACGATCCTGGAGAACAACGACCGGCCGGCCGGGCTGCTGCTGTCCCGGCAGAACCTGCCGGTGTTCGACCGCGAGCGGTTCGGCTCGGCCGACGGCGTCGCCCGCGGCGCCTACGTGCTGGCCGAGGCCTCGACCGGCAGCCCCGACGTGATCCTGCTCGGCACCGGGTCCGAGGTGCAGATCGCCATGGCCGCCCGCGACCGCCTGGAGGCCGACGGCGTCCCGACCCGGGTCGTCTCCGTGCCGTGCGTCGAGTGGTTCGCCGACCAGGACCAGGCCTACAAGGACGAGGTGCTCCCCCCGACGGTCCGCGCCCGGGTGAGCGTCGAGGCGGGCGTGCCGATGGGCTGGCGCGAGTTCGTCGGCGACGCCGGCCGGATCGTCGGGCTCACCCACTACGGCGCCAGCGCCGCGTACACCGTCCTGTACGAGCAGTTCGGCCTGACCGACGAGGCCGTGGTCGCCGCCGCCCGCGAGAGCCTCGAGGCCGCCCGCTCCGGCGCCACCGTCCCGGCCGGTCCGGTCGCCGCCACGGGCGGGCTCCCCCAGGCCACCGGCGACCGCTGAGAAAGGACCTCGCTGCCCCCACCACCCACAGGCTCGCGGCGGGTCCCTGCAGCGAGGCCGCTCCAGTCCCTTCCTGAAAGGCACCTGACATGGCACAGAACCAGAACCTGGCCGAGCTGTCGTCCGCGGGGGTCGCCGTCTGGCTCGACGACCTCTCGCGTGACCGCATCCGCAGCGGCAACCTTCAGTCGCTGGTCGACGAGCACAGCGTCGTGGGCGTCACCACGAACCCGACCATCTTCGCGGCGGCGATCAGCGGGTCGGACTCCTACGACGACCAACTGCACGCGCTCGCCGTCCGCGAGGTCAGCGTCGAGGAGGCGCTGCGGACGATCACCGCCGCCGACGTCCGGGACGCCTGCGACCTGCTCCGCCCGATCGCCGACCGGCAGCCGGGCGACGGCCGGGTCTCCCTCGAGGTGGCCCCCGGCCTGGCGCACGACACCGACGCCACCGCCGCCGAGGCCGCCCACCTGTGGTGGCTGGTCGACCGGCCCAACCTCTACATCAAGATCCCGGCGACCGAGGCCGGCCTGCCCGCGATCACCGAGACGATCGCCAACGGCATCAGCGTCAACGTCACGCTCATCTTCAGCCTGGAGCGCTACCGCGCCGTGATGGACGCCTACCTCGCGGGCCTGGAGAAGCGGGTGGCCGAGGGCGGATCGCTCGAGGGCATCGCGTCGGTGGCGTCGTTCTTCGTGTCCCGGGTGGACAGCGAGATCGACAAGCGCCTCGACGCGGCCGGCGCCGACGCCTCGCTCAAGGGCAAGGCCGGCATCGCCAACGCGCAGCTGGCCTACCAGGCCTACGAGGAGGTGTTCTCCTCCGACCGCTGGCGGGCCCTCGAGGCACAGGGCGCGGCTCGGCAGCGGCCGCTGTGGGCCTCGACCGGAGTCAAGAACCCCGACTACTCCGACACGATGTACGTCAGCGAGCTCATCGCGCCGGGCACGGTCAACACCATGCCGGAGAAGACGATGATGGCCTACGCGGACCACGGCGCCCCCGGGACGCCCGTGCAGAAGGCCTACGACGACGCGGCGGGGGTCATGCAGGCGGTGCGCGACGCCGGCGTGGACCTCGACGACGTCTTCCGCGTGCTCGAGGACGAGGGCGTGCAGAAGTTCGTCGACTCCTGGGACGAGCTCACCGACTCGGTACGAAGCGAGCTCGAGGACAAGAAGTGACCCTGGCGGTCAGCTGCACGGGGTTGGAGATCCCCGGCGCTCTCCGCCGGCAACTGGACGAGGACGACGTCGCCGCCCGGCTGGTCCGCAAGGACCCGACGCTGTGGGGCCCCGACGCGGAGAGCGAGGCCGCGGTCCGGCTCGGCTGGATCGACCTGCCGGCCACCTCCCGGTCGCTGCTCACCGCGCTGGCCGAGCTGCGCACCCAGCTGGTCGCCGAGGGGCTGGACCGCATCGTGCTCTGCGGCATGGGTGGCTCGTCGCTGGCCCCGGAGGTGATCTGCCGGACGGCGGGCGTGCCGCTGGTCGTCCTGGACTCCACCGATCCCGGTCAGGTGGCCGCCGCCATGACCGAACTGGAGCGCACCGTCGTGGTGGTCAGCTCCAAGTCCGGCGGAACGCTGGAGACCGACAGCCAGCGGCGGGCGTTCGCAGCCGCGTTCGCCCGTGCTGGTCTGGACGAGAGCCAGATCGGCGCGCGGTTCGTCGTCGTCACCGATCCCGGGTCCCCCCTGGCGGAGGCGGCCGCCGCCATGGGGGCCCGCGCGGTGTTCCTCGCCGACCCCACCGTCGGTGGCCGGTACAGCGCGCTCTCCGCCTTCGGACTGGTGCCCGCCGCCCTCGCCGGTGCCGACGTCGCCGCGCTGATCGACGACGCGGCGCAGCTGGCCCAGCAGCTCGCCGCCCCGCGCAACCCGGCCATGGAACTGGGGATCGTGCTGGCCGCGGCGTTCGGCGCCGGGCGCGACAAGCTGGCCCTCGCCGACGCCGGCGTCCCCCCGATCGAGGGCTTCGGCGACTGGGCCGAGCAGCTCATCGCCGAGTCGACGGGCAAGGAGGGCCGCGGGATCCTCCCCGTCGTCCTCGAGCGGCCGGAGGCGTCCGCCAGCTCGGCCCCCGACGTCCTGCTGGGCCTGGTGGGAGCCGACGCCCCCGGCCCGGGGCCGGCGCTCGGCGTCACCGGGCCGCTCGGCGCGCAATTCCTCGGCTGGGAGTACGCGACCGCGGTCGCCGGCCGGGTGCTGGGGATCAACCCCTTCGACCAGCCGAACGTGACCGAGAGCAAGGAGAACACCTCCGTGCTCCTCGCCGCCGGGCTGCCCGACGAGCAGCCGGCGGCGACGATCGGCGCGGTGGAGATCCGCGGGACCGCCTCGGTCCTCGACGGGGTCGACCTCTCCTCGCTCGACGGTCTCTCGCTGACCCTCGACGCGCTGCTGGCCGCCGTCCAGCCCCGCGGGTACCTCGCCGTCATGGCATACCTCGACCGGCACCGGGACGCGCGCGCCGCCGAGGTGCGCAGGTCGCTGGCGAGCCGGACCGAGCAGGTGGTGACCTTCGGGTGGGGCCCCCGCTTCCTGCACTCGACCGGCCAGTACCACAAGGGCGGTCCTCCGGTCGGCGTCTTCCTGCAGCTCACCGGGGCACTCGGCGAGGACCTCCCGGTGCCGGACCGCCCGTACACCTTCGGCATGCTGCAGGCGGCGCAGGCAGCCGGCGACCGCAAGGCGCTCGCCGATCGTGGCCGCCCGCTGCTCCACCTGCACCTCACCGACCGCGAGGCCGGCATCGACCAGCTGCTCACCGCGCTGGGCTGCTGATCTGGGGCACCGACCAGCGAGCCGCCCCTCGATCCGCGCCCGACCCACTCCGCCGCCCGGTCCGACACGCCGGACGACGGGTCCCCCCCGACCACGAGGACGGACGATGATCCCCAACCCGCTGCGCGACCCGCGGGACCGCCGGCTGCCCCGCGTGCCCGAACCCTGCGCCCTGGTCGTCTTCGGCATCACCGGCGACCTCGCGCGCAAGAAGCTGCTCCCCGCCGTCTACGACCTGGCCAACCGCGGCCTGCTGCCCACGAACTTCGCCCTGCTCGGCTTCGCCCGCCGCGACTGGGGCGACACCGAGTTCGCCGAGCTGGCCCGGGAAGCGGCCCGGCGCAACGCCCGCACGCCCTGGCGCGAGGAGGTCTGGGAGCGCCTGGCCGGCACGGTCCGCTTCGTCCAGGGCAGCTTCGACGACGACAACGCCTTCGACGAGCTGGCCGAGCACCTTGACGAGCTGGAGGGCAGCCACGGCATCGGTGGCAACGCGGCGTTCTACCTGTCGATCCCGCCCGCGATGTTTCCCATCGTGCTGAAGCAGATGCAGCGCACGGGCATGGCCGAGAGCACGTCCGAGCGCTGGCGCCGGGTCGTGGTCGAGAAGCCGTTCGGGACCGACCTGGAGTCCAGCCGGGAGCTCAACGCGCTGGTGGACTCGGTCTTCACGGCGGACGACGTCTTCCGCATCGACCACTACCTGGGCAAGGAGACCGTCCAGAACCTGATGGCGCTGCGGTTCGCCAACAGCCTCTTCGAGCCCGTGTGGAACGGCCACCACGTCGACTCGGTGCAGATCACCATGGCGGAGGACGTGGGGATCGGCGGACGGGCCGGGTTCTACGAGAAGACCGGTGCGGCGCGGGACGTGCTGCAGAACCACCTGCTGCAGCTGCTGGCGCTGACCGCGATGGAGGAGCCGGTCGAGTTCTCCGCCGAGGAGATCCGCACCGAGAAGCTCAAGGTGCTGCGGGCGATCTCGCTGCCCGAGGACCTGCGCACGTTCGCGGTCCGCGGGCAGTACCAGCAGGGGTGGCTGGCCGGCCAGCGCGCCCGGGCCTACCGGCAGGAGGACGGCGTCGACCCCGGATCGACCACCGAGACCTACGCGGCGGTGCGGCTGGGCGTGGAGACCCGGCGCTGGGCCGGGGTGCCGTTCTACCTGCGCACCGGCAAGCGGCTCCCGCGCCGGGTCACCGAGATCGCGCTGGTGTTCAAGCGGGCACCGCACCTGCCGTTCGCCGAGACCGACACCGAGGAGCTGGGCAACAACCAGTTGGTCGTGCGGGTGCAGCCCGACGAAGGGGTCACCCTCAAGTTCGGCTCGAAGGTCCCCGGGAGCGTGATGGAGGTCCGGGACGTGTCCATGGACTTCCTGTACGGCGAGCAGTTCACCGAGAGCAGCCCCGAGGCCTACGAGCGGCTGCTCCTCGACGTCCTGCTCGGCGACGCCACCCTCTTCCCCCGCAACGCGGAGGTGGAGGCGTCCTGGGCGGTCATCGACCCGTTGCAGGAGTTCTGGCAGGGCAGCGACCCCTATCCCTACCGGGCGGGCGAGTGGGGCCCGCGGGCCGCCGACGAGATGCTCGCGGCCGAGGGCCGCCGCTGGCGGCGACCGTGACCGGCCCGCGCACCGACAGCCAGCACCCGACGCGAGCGGAGGAGACCCCGTGACGACCCTCTGGGACACCACCGGATCCGCGGTGGTGAAGGAACTGGCCGCCCAGCGGCGCACCGGCGGTGCGGTCCTGTCCGGCGTCGCGCTGACGCTGGTCGTCGTCGCCGACGAGAGCCGGGTGACCGAGGCGGAGGAGGCGGCGACGCACGCCGCCGAGCTGCACCCCTGCCGGCTGCTCATCGTGGTGCGCCGGCAGATCGACGCCCCCGGCCCGCGACTGGACGCCGAGGTCCTCATCGGCGGCCGCCTGGGCCCCGGCGAGGCGGTGGTGATGCGCATGTACGGGCGGCTCGCCCTGCACGCCGAGTCGGTCGTGCTCCCGCTGCTGGCGGCCGACGCCCCGGTGGTCACCTGGTGGCACGAAGCACCGCCGGAGCGGATCGCCACCGACGCCCTCGGGGTCTTCGCCGACCGCCGGATCACCGACACCTCGCTCGCCGAGGACCCCTTGGCGGCCCTCCGGGTCCGGGCGGAGGACTACGCCCCCGGTGACTCCGACCTGGCGTGGACCCGCAGCACCGCCTGGCGCGCGGCGCTCGCCTCGACGCTGGACTCCGTGTCCGGCCGGCGCGGCGGCGCGGTCCACCTGCAGGGCGGCACGATCGAGGGCGACCCGCACAACGCCACCACCCGGTTGCTGGCGGGGTGGCTCTCCTCCCGTGGCGGCTGCCCGATCGACGTCACCACCGCCGAGCGCCGCACCGGACCGAGCGGCGTCGAGGCCATCACCCTGCAGCTCGACCAGGACGAGGAGGTGCGGATCCGCGCCGACCACCGCGGCGGCGCGGTGATCACCCAGCCCTACCGGCCCGACTCGAGCGTGGCCCTCCCCGATCGGCCGCTCGGGGACCTGCTCAGCGAGGAGCTGCACCGGCTGGATCCCGACGAGCCCTACAGCGATGCGCTGGAGGCGGCGACCGGCCTCACGGGGCTGTCGGACCGTGCACCGGTCCGGAAGCACGTGTGGTTTGACCCCGCTGCCCCGGACGGGTCCCCCGTCCGGGAAGGCGCCACGGAAGGAGGAACCGGATGAGCCTGTCCCCTGGGGACCGGGTGTCCGCCGAGCTGGCGGACGGCGACCGGCCCGTGCCCGCCGTCGTGATCGAGCCGGACGCCGACCGGCTGGCCCGCGCGGTCGCCGAGGCGCTCGTCGCCCGGCTCGCCGCCGCCCAGGCCGTGCACGGCACGGCGTCGGTCGTGCTGACCGGCGGCGGCATCGGCATCGCCGTGCTGGAACGGGTCGCCGGACTCGCGGCGGAGCCGGTGCGGGAGGTCGTGGACTGGACCGCCGTCGACGTGTGGTGGGGCGACGAGCGCTTCGTCCCCGCCGACGACGACGAGCGCAACGAGAAGCAGGCCCGCGCGGCGCTGCTGGACCGCGTCCCCGTCCCCGCGGAACGGGTGCACGCGATGCCGGCGTCCGACTCCGGGTGTGGATCGCCCGAGGAGGCCGCCGCGGCCTACCTGACGGAGCTGCGGGGCCACGCCGGGGAGGGCCGGGACCTGCCGCGCTTCGACGTGCTGCTGCTCGGCATGGGGCCCGAAGGTCACACGGCGTCGATCTTCCCGGACTCCCCCGCGGCCCGGGACGCCCGGCCGGTGCTCGCCGTGCACGACTGCCCCAAGCCGCCGCCCACGCGCGTCAGCCTCGGCTTTCCGGCGATCAACAGCGCCGAGGAGGTCTGGCTGCTCGTCGCGGGCGAGGGCAAGGCCGAGGCCGTGGCGGCGGCGCTGAACGGCGCCGACCCGGTCGACCTCCCCGCGGCAGGGGTCCACGGCACCCGGGCGACGCGCTGGCTGCTCGACGCCGATGCCGCCTCACGCCTGCCCCGGCCCGCCGGCTGAGTCAGCCCCCGCGACGCACGCGGAGCCGGTGCAACGCCTCCTCGAGCAGGGCGTCGCCGTCGGCGTCGCTGCGCCGTTCCCGCACGTACGCCAGGTGCGTCTTGTAGGGCTCGATCCGGGGCGCCGGCGGCGGGGCGGTGCGGTCCTGCCCGGCCGGCAGCCCGCAGCGCGGGCAGTCCCACAGCTCGGGCACCTCGGCCTCGCTCGCGAGCACCACGCGGGTCTCGTGCCCGTTGGCGCACCAGAAGGGGATCCGGCGCCGGGGCGCGGACTCGCCGCGTTCCACCTCGCCGACCGGACCCGCCCCGACCCGGGTGCCCCGGATCGCATTCCCACCAGCCACGTGTGCCCCCTGATCGTCGGTCCGGGTCGCGGCGACGCCGACCACCGCGGGGGAAGTCTAGGGCTTGACGGGGCGCTTCCCGGTCACGATTGCGTGCCGGTTGTGATTCAGCGCACGAGGCGTGCGGTCAGGGGTTGACCTTGATCAGGATGCCCAGTGCCACGATGCAGACGGTCCAGATGAGGGCGGTGAGCACGGTCAGCCGGTTGAGGTTCTTCTCCACCACCGACGACCCGGACAGCGAGGAGGACACCGAGCCCCCGAACATCGAGGAGAGCCCGCCCCCCTTGCCGCGGTGCAGCAGGATCAGCACCACCAGCAGCAGGCTGCTGAGGACCAGCAGCACGTTGAGGAACAGCTCCATTGACCTCTCCGGAAGTATCGGCGACCGGCGACGGACGCCAGTTCTCGGTTCGAGCGTAGCCGACGGGGCCGGGTGGTCCGGTCAGCCCTGCCGGCGCCGACCCGCGGTTGTCATCGGACGCCTGCAGTGGCGACGTCGTAGCCGTCGTACGGCCGCATGACCAGGCCGTTGCGCAGCCGCTGCCCCGCCAGGAGCTGGATGCGCGTCTCGACCAGCGGGACGTAGGCGGCTCGAGCCAGCGCCGCCTCGGCCACCTCCGCCCACGCCACCTCCCCCGCCTTCGCCCGGTCGACCAGGGCGTTGACCTCCGGGTCGTCCAGCCGGGCGTGATTGGGATTGCCCACCCGGGCGATGCTGCGCCCGTCGACGAGGGGGACGAGGAAGGACCCGGCCGTCGGGAAGTCCGCGGTCCGGGTGGCCAGCACGAGCCCGTACCCGCTGCGGGCCACGTTGTCCGGGTTGCCGACGTCGGTCGCGTAGAAGGTCGCCGGGTCCAGCGGGCGGACCTCGACGTCGATCCCGATCTCGCCCAACTGGCCGGCGATCTCCTCGGCGACGTCGACGCTGCTGCGCACGTCGGGCACGGCGAGGACGGTGGCGAACCCGTCGGGCTGCCCGCACTCGGCCAGGGCGGCCCGGGCGGCATCCAGGTCCGGGCCGTCGTCGCCCCCTCCCGGCCCGTCCGGCAGCGCCCGTGGCCACAGCTGGTTGCTGAGCACCGCGTCGACGGCACCGCCGAGTGCGGACTGGACGGCACGCCGGTCGATGGCCGCGGCGACGGCGGCCCGGCAGGCGGCGTCGTCCATCGGCGCGACGTCGGTGGGCAGCGCGAGCAGACGCACGGCGCCGGTGGTGACGTCGTCGACCCGGTCCAGCAGCTGCTCGCCGTCGTCCCCGGCGAGGCGGGCCGTCGTCGCGGGCATCACCCCGGTGCCCGAGATGTCGATGTCGGCGGAGCCGGCGAGCAGCGCCTGGTCCCGCGCCAGCCCCGAGAGGTCCGTGCGCACCACCACGCTCTCGGGCAGCGCCGTCCGCACCTGGTCGGTGGCCGGGTCCCACTCCGGGTTCCGCTCCAGCAGGATGCCCGTCTGCGGGTCGACCGAGGAGATGGCGTACGGCCCGGAGGACACCGGGTCGTCGCCGTACGCACCGCGGGTGTCGGCCTCCGCCGGTACCGGGCTGGCCGACGGCAGCGCCAGCACGTACGGCAGGTCAGGTTGCGGGGCGCGCAGCTGGAAGACGATCGTGCGGTCGTCGGGCGTCTCGATCGAGGTCAGGTCGGGGTCGTCCTCGTCGGTGGAGTACGGCCCCGGGTAGGGGTTGGCGGGGTCGTCCAGCAGGCCCACGAGGTAGGTGGGGCCCCCGACGATCACGTCGGAGGCGAACGAACGCTGGATGCCGTACTTCACGTCGGCGCTGGTGATGGGCCGGCCGTTCTCGAAGCGGACGCCCTCCTTGAGGGTGAAGGTCCAGCGCAACCCGTCCTCGGACACGGTGCCCAGGTCGGTGGCCAGGTCCGGGACGAGCTCGCCGATCTCCCCCGGCGCGCTGGCGAACGTGACGAGGGTGCGGGCGTACAGCCGCATGAGGTTCCACACCCCCGGCAGGTAGGAGCGCTGCGGGTCCAGGCTGTCGATGGCCGGGGCGACCACCCGGAGCGTGCCGCCGCGCTCGTCCGACGGCGACCGGACACCCTCGATGCCGGCGTCGGGTCCGTCGGCGAGCACCGGCACGTCGGCTCGGCCGCCCGCGCCACCCAGGCAGCTGACCGCGAGGACGGCGACCAGCAGGATCACCGCCGCGGCCGCGAGCAGGCGCCGCGGGGACCAGTCCCGGGCCCACGGCGGGAGCCGGTCGGTCACCCGCTCCAGCGTCGAAGGCTCCACCTGCTGCCCGCCCCCTTCCGTCTGCGGCCGGGGACGGGCAGCAGGGTTCAGCTACCGCCGGCGATCCGGCAGATCTGCGCGAACTCGTCGGCGTCCAGGCTGGCCCCACCGACGAGTGCGCCGTCGATGTCCGCCCCGGCCAGGATCCCGGCCGTGTTGGCGGCCTTCACCGACCCGCCGTAGAGGATACGGACGCCGGCGCCGGTCTCGGCGCCGAAGCGCTCGGCGAGCCGCGCCCGCAGGGCACCGCACACCTCCTGCGCGTCCTCCGGGGTGGCCACCTCGCCGGTGCCGATGGCCCACACCGGCTCGTAGGCGACCACGAGCCCGCCCACCTGCTCGGCGGTCAGGCCCTCGAGCGCGGCGTCCAGCTGCCGCGTGCAGTGCGCGACGTGGTCGCCGGCCTGTCGGACGTCGAGCCCCTCCCCCACGCACACGATCGGCACGAGCCCGTGACGCACCGCCGCCTGCACCTTGGCGGCCACCACGGCGTCGTCCTCCGCGTGCAGCGCCCGCCGCTCGGAGTGCCCCACGGTCACGTACGTGCAGGCGAGCGCAGCGAGCATGCCCCCGCTGACCTCACCGGTGTAGGCGCCGGCGTCGTGGGCGGAGAGGTCCTGGGCTCCGTAGCCGATCGCCAGCTTGTCGCCGGCCACCAGCGTCTGCACGCTGCGCAGGGCAGTGAAGGGCGGGAGGACGACGACCTCGGTGGCGTCGAGCTCCTTCTCCTTGAGGGAGAACACGACCTTCTGGACGAGCCCGATGGCCTCCAGGTGGGTCATGTGCATCTTCCAGTTGCCGGCGATGAGCGGCCGGCGGCCCTCGCGGGGCTGGGTGCGGCGGTCGTTGCGGGCCATCTCACTCCCCCGCTCGGTCGGCCAGCACGGCGAGGCCCGGGAGCTCCCGGCCCTCCAGGTACTCCAGCGACGCACCACCGCCGGTGCTGATGTGCCCGTAGGCGTCCTCGTCGAGGCCCAGCACCCGGACAGCGGCCGCCGAGTCCCCGCCGCCCACGACCGACAAGCCGGCGACGGCGGAAACCGCCTGGGCCACCCCGCGGGTGCCCGCCTGGAAGGGAGCCAGCTCGAAGACCCCCATCGGCCCGTTCCAGAACACCGTGCGGGCGTCGCCCAGGGTGGTCCCGAAGAGCTCCACGGTGCGCGGGCCGACGTCCAGGCCCATCTGGTCGTCCGGGATGGCGTCGACCGCCACGGTGGTCGTCGGGGCGTCCGCGCTGAACTCCGGCGCGCAGACGACGTCGACCGGGAGCACGATCCGGTCGCCGGCCTCGGCCAGCAGCCGGCGGCAGGTCTCGACCTGGTCGGTCTCCAGCAGCGACTTCCCGACCCCGTGCCCCTGCGCGGCCAGGAAGGTGAAGCACATCCCGCCGCCGACGAGCAGCCGGTCCACCTTGGGCAGGAGCGCCTCGATCACCGCCAGCTTGTCGCTGACCTTGGAGCCACCGAGCACGACGACGTACGGCCGCTCGGGCTCGGTCGTGAGCCGGGTGAGCACCTCGAGCTCGCGGGCGACCAGCCGCCCGGCGTAGCGCGGGAGCCGCTCGGCGACGTCGAAGACCGAGGCGTGCGCCCGGTGCACCGCGCCGAAGGCGTCGTCGACGTAGACGTCGGCCAGCGTGGCGAGCCGGTCGGCGAGCGCGCCCCGCTCGGCGGCGTCCTTGGCCGTCTCGGCGGCCTCGAAGCGGACGTTCTCCAGCAGCAGGACGTCGCCGTCGCCGAGGGCGGCGGCCTTGGCCTGCGCGTCCTCGCCGGCCACGTCGGACGCCAGCGGGACCGTCGTCCCGAGCAGCTCGCCCAGGCGGGCGGCGACCGGCCCGAGCGAGAACTGCGGGTCGGGCGCGCCCTTCGGGCGGCCGAGGTGGGCGGCCACGACCACCCGCGCCCCGGCCTCCCGCAGCGCCTGGAGCGTGGGCAGGCTGGCGCGGATCCGGCCGTCGTCGGTGATGACGCGGGTCTTCTTGTCCAGCGGGACGTTCAGGTCGGCGCGCAGGAGCACGCGCCGACCCGACACGCCTTCGGCGATGAGGTCGTCGACGGAGCGCATCAGAGGGACTTGCCCACCAGGGTGGTCAGGTCGACGAGGCGGTTGGAGTAGCCCCACTCGTTGTCGTACCAGCCGAGCACCTTGGCCATCGGCCCGAAGACCTTGGTGAGCTTGGCGTCGTAGATGCACGACGACGGGTCGGTGACGATGTCGGAGGAGACGATCGGCGCGTCCGTGTAGGTGAGGTACTTGCCGAGCGGGCCGGCGGCGGCCTCGCGGTAGGCGGCGTCGATCTCGTCGGCCGAGGCCTGCTTCGTCAGCTGGACGGTGAGGTCGGTCGCCGAGCCGGTGGGCACCGGGACGCGGATGGCGTAGCCGTCGAGCTTCCCCTTGAGCTCGGGCAGGACCAGGCCGATCGCCTTCGCCGCACCGGTGGAGGTGGGCACCATGTTGAGGGCGGCGGCGCGGGCGCGACGCAGGTCCTTGTGCGGGCCGTCCTGCAGGTTCTGGTCGGCGGTGTAGGCGTGGATGGTGGTCATCAGGCCGCGCTCGATGCCGAACGCGTCGTTGAGGACCTTGGCCAGCGGGGCCAGGCAGTTGGTGGTGCACGAGGCGTTGCTGATGATCGTCTGCGAGCCGTCGTACAGGTTGTCGTTGACGCCCATGACGATGGTGATGTCGTCGTCGGTGGCCGGCGCGGAGATGATGACCTTCTTGGCCCCACCGGCGTCGACGTGCTTGCGCGCGTCGGCGGCCTTGGTGAAGAAACCGGTGGACTCGACGACGACGTCGACGCCCAGGTCGCCCCACGGCAGGTTGGCCGGATCGCGCTCGGAGAGGACCTTCATGGTCTTCCCGCCGATCTTGATGCCCTCGCCGTCGGCGGCGACGTCCTCCTTGAGGACGCCCAGGATGCTGTCGTACTTCAGCAGGTGGGCGAGCGCCTCGTTGCTGGTGAGGTCGTTCACCGCCACGATCTCGATGTCCTGGCCGCTGGCGGCGGCGGCACGCCAGAAGTTACGGCCGATCCGGCCGAATCCGTTGATGCCTACCCGGACCGTCACTGCAGACCTCCCATGGGAACCGTCACGTTGGCTGCCGCGCGGACCGCGCGGCCTCGCTCCGTGCAGACCCTATCGGTCGCGGCGAGACGCGGCTCCCACTCGCCCCGTTCGAGCACCCGCCCCCTGTTGATCAGGTCACCTGATCATCAGGGGTCCTGGCTCAGTGTCGACGGTGAGCCAGGACCCCGTCAGGTGAGCCAAGAGGCCGAGAGGTGAGCCAGGACGTCGGGCCGGCGCCCGCACGTCGACCGGCCCTCCACCCCGAGGGCGACGGGCCGGTCGACGAAACGGTCGGGCAGTGCCGGGCGGGACGGGCCGCTACTGGGTCAGCATGTCGTCGGTGACGACCGACTCCGTGTCGGGGATGCCGAGATCCTTGGCCCGCTTGTCGGCCATGGCCAGCAGACGCCTGATGCGGCCGGCGACCGCGTCCTTGGTCATCGGCGGGTCGGCCCGCTGCCCGAGCTCCTCCAGCGAGGCCTGACCGAACTCCAGGCGGAGCCGGCCGGCGACGAGGAGGTGCTCCGGAGCGTCCTCCCCGAGGATCTGCAGGGCCCGCTCGACCCGGGCGCTGGCGGCGACGGCGGCCCGCGCCGAGCGGCGCAGGTTGGCGTCGTCGAAGTTGGCCAGGCGGTTGGCGGTGGCCCGGACCTCCCGGCGCATCCGCCGCTCCTCCCAGGCGAGCACCGCGTCGTGGGCGCCCATGCGGGTGAGCAGCGCGCTGATCGCGTCGCCGTCCCGGACGACGACCCGGTCGGCCCCGCGCACCTCGCGGGCCTTGGCGGCGATGCCCAGGCGGCGAGCGGCTCCGACGAGGGCCATCGCCGCCTCCGGGCCGGGGCAGGTGACCTCCAGCGAGGAGGAGCGGCCGGGCTCGGTCAGGGAACCGTGGGCGAGGAAGGCTCCGCGCCAGGCGGCCTCGGCGTCGTTGATGCTGCCGGACACGACCGCCGGGGGCAGGCCCCGGACCGGGCGTCCGCGCTGGTCGACCAGGCCGGTCTGGCGGGCCAGACCTTCGCCGTGCTTGGCGATGCGGACCAGGTAGCGCACGCCGCGGCGGATGTTGCCGCCGGCGAGCACGCTCACCCCGCTGGTGTAGCCGTAGACCTCGCTGATGTCCCGCCGCAGCCGCCGGGCGACCGAGCCGGTGTCCAGCTCGGCCTCGATGACCACGCGACCACCGACGATGTGCAGGCCACCGGAGAACCGCAGCAGCGCGGTCACCTCGGCCTTGCGCTCGGAGGTCTTCGTGCACTCCACCCTGGAGAGCTCGTCCTTCACCATCGCGGTCATCGCCACGCCGTCCACCCCCACGTTCCCCCGGGGTTTGCCGCCCCCGCAGTCCGGGTCAGCGTCATCTACGCCGTCCCCTCTCCCCCTCGTGCCGGCCGGTCGACCGTCCACCTGGTACCCGCTCGCACACCGCTATTCGTTCACCGCAGCCCGACCACGGAGGCCAGCGCCGCGGACAGCCGCACCGGGTCGTGCCGCGGCGCGCCGTCCGGCTCGGCGACCGGCGCCAGCAGCAGCTCCGCGCCGCACCCGCGGACCGCCTCAAGCAGACCACGGCGGTCAACCACCGATTCCACGTCCGCGATCACGGTGTGCAACGCCACTCCGTCCAGATGGGCCTGCAACACGGACAGGTGCTCCTCCGGGGAGAAGCCGTCCGTCTCGCCGGGCTGCGGTTCCAGGTTCAGCACCACCACCACCCGTGCCCGGGTCGCCGCCAGGGCGGCGCGGAGCCGGGGCACGAGCAGGTGCGGCAGCACGGAGGTGTACCAGGAGCCGGGCCCGAGCGAGACCACGTCCGCCGCGGCGATCGCCTCGAGCACCGCGGGGTGCACCACCGGGTCGGCCGGGGCGAGCCGGATCTCGCGGACCCGGCCCGGCGTCGCCGCGATCGCCACCTGCCCGCGGATGGTGCGCACGCGGGCCGGGTCGTCCGGGTCGGCGGTCTCCACCCGGGCAACCAGGTCCAGCGGCTCGTCGGCCATGGGCAGCACCCGGCCGGCGGCACCGACGAGCGAGCAGAGCTCGTCGAGGGCCCGGACGGTGTCACCGCCGAACATCTCCGTCAGCCCGGTCAGGAGCAGGTTGCCGACCGGGTGGCCGGCCAGGACACCGCTGCCACCGAAACGGTGCTGGAACAGCGTGGCGAGGGTCTGCTCGCGCTCGGCCTCACCCGCGAGCGCGGCCAGCGCCATGCGCAGGTCGCCGGGCGGCAGCACCGGCATCTCCCGCCGGATCCGCCCGGAGGAGCCGCCGTCGTCGGCCACCGTCACCACGGCGGTCAGCGCCGGGGTGATCCGGCGCCAGGCAGCCAGCGCAGCCGCCAGGCCGTGCCCGCCGCCGAAGGCGACCACCCGGGGCGCTCGTCCCGGGACCGTCGGCCCTGCCACTACTCGCGCCCCAGGTCGCGGTGCCGGGCCACGGCGGCGATGCCCTCGGCGCCCAGCCGCCGGGCGAACTCCTCGGCGATCGCCACGCTGCGGTGCTTCCCGCCGGTGCAGCCGACCGCGAGCGTCAGGTAGCGCTTGCCCTCGCGGCGGTAGCCGGGCAGCAGCAGCCGCAGCACCTCGCCGTACCGGTCCAGGAAGTTGGCGGCGTCCTGCTGCCCGAGCACGTAGTCGCGGACGTCGGCGTCGCGCCCGGTGTGCCCCCGCAGCTCGGGCACCCAGTGCGGGTTCGGCAGGAAGCGGGCGTCCACCACGAGGTCGGCGTCCAGCGGCAGCCCGTACTTGAAGCCGAAGCTCATCACCGTCGCGGTGAGGGGCGGGGTCTGGCCGTCGCGGGCGAACGCGTTCTCCAGGGTGGCACGTAGCTGGTGGACGTTGAGATCGCTGGTGTCCACCCAGAGATCGGCCTCGCCGGCGATGCCGGTGAGCAGCGCGCGTTCGGCGGTGATCCCGTCGATGAGCGTGCCGTTCCCCTGCAGCGGGTGCTCCCGACGGACGGACTCGTAGCGCCGGACCAGCACCTCGTCGCGGGCGTGCACGTACACCACCCGGGGCCGGTGCCCGGCCTCGGAGAGGACCCGGATGGCCTCCTGCAGGTCGCTGGAGAAGGCCCGGCTGCGGACGTCGACGACGGCGGCGAACCGGCGCAGGTCCCCGCGGGCGCCCAGCTCCACCATCGGCAGCAGCAGCGCCGGCGGCAGGTTGTCCACGACGAACCAGCCGAGGTCCTCGAGCACCCGGCCGGCGCTGTTCTTCCCGGCGCCCGAGAGCCCGGTGACGACGACGACCTCGAGTGGCTGGGTCTCCGTGCTCGCCGGGTCCATCGCCGGCGAGACGTCGTTCTGGGGCCCCACCGGGGGCGTGGTGCCGGGCCCCTGGGCCGGCGCCTCGGCCTCCCTGCCGGCGTCCGCGGTCACGAGGCCACCCGGCCGACCTCGGCGGTGTTCCCGGAGCCGGCGCGCGGGACGCCCTGCTCGGCCGGGCCCTGGGGCGCGAGGGTGGTCTCCGCCGCCGGCGGCTTCCCCTCCTCGGGCGCCGGCACCGGTTCGGCCACCGCCATCTGCACCGCCTCCGCCGTCCGCCGGCCGATGCCGGGTACCGCCATGAGCTCCTCCACTGTCGCGGCCCGCAACCGTTTGAGCGAGCCGAACTGCTTCATCAACGCCTTGCGACGCGTCTCCCCGAGCCCGGGGACGTCGTCCAGGAGGGAGACCAGCATGCCGGTGGACCGCTTCTGCCGGTGGTAGGTGATGGCGAAGCGGTGGGCCTCGTCGCGCACCCGCTGCAGCAGGTAGAGCGCCTCCGAGGTGCGCGGCAGGATCACCGGGTCGCTCTCCCCCGGCAGCCACACCTCCTCCATGCGCTTGGCCAGCCCGCAGACGGCGACGTCGACGATGCCGAGCTCGTCGAGCGAGCGCGCGGCCGCGGCCACCTGGGGAGCACCGCCGTCGACCACCAGCAGGTTCGGCGGGTAGGCGAACCGGCGGGGGCGCCCCTCCTCGGCGGCGATCCCCTGCTCGTCCCGGCGGTCGGCCTCGTCCTTGAGGTGCCGGGCGAAGCGGCGGCGGACCACCTCGGCCATGGCCGCGGTGTCGTCGGTGCCCTCGGTGACGGAGAACCGGCGGTAGTCGGACTTCTTCGCCAGCCCGTCCTCGAAGACGACCATCGAGGCCACCACGTTGGTGCCCTGGACGTGGCTGATGTCGATGCACTCGATCCGCAGCGGTGCGTCGGGCAGCTCGAGCGCCTCCTGGAGCTCCGACAGCGCGAGCGAGCGAGCGGTCAGGTCGCTGGACCGCTTCACCCGGTGCCGGGCGAACGCCTCCTTGGCGTTGCGCTCGACGGTCTCCATGAGGCTGCGCTTGTCGCCCCGTTGCGGAACGCGCAGCGAGACCCGGCCGCCGCGGAGCTCCTCGAGCAGCTCGACGTAGACATCGGCGTCGTCGGGCAGCTCGGGGACGAGCACCTCGCGCGGGACGGCCTCGCCGGCCTCACCGACGCCGGTCTCCTCGTCGACCCCGCCGTACACCTGGAGGAGGAACTGCTCCACCAGTTCGCCGGTGGTGACGTCCTCGACCTTGTCGATGATCCAGCCCCGCTGCCCGCGCACCCGCCCGCCGCGGACGTGGAAGACCTGGACGGCCGCCTCGAGCTCGTCCTGGGCGAAGGCGACGACGTCGGCGTCGGTGCCGTCGCCGAGGACGACGGCCTGCTTCTCCATCGCCCGCTTGAGCGCACCGATGTCGTCGCGGAGCCGGGCGGCCTTCTCGTACTCCATCGCCTCGGCGGCCTCGCCCATCTCCCGCTCGAGCCGCTTGATCATCGAGTCGGTGCGCCCGGCCATGAAGTCGCAGAAGTCGTCGACGATCCGCCGGTGCTCCTCGGCGCTCACCCGGCCCACGCACGGGGCGGCGCACTTGCCGATGTAGCCCAGCAGGCAGGGCCGGCCGATCTGACCGGCGCGCTTGAAGACGCCGGTGGAGCAGGTCCGTGCCGGGAAGACGCGGGTGAGCGTGTCGAGGGTCTCGCGGATCGCCCAGGCGTGGGCGTAGGGGCCGAAGTAGCGGACGCCCTTCTTCTTGGGCCCGCGCATGACCTGCAGCCTCGGGTACTCCTCGTTCAGCGTCACGGCGAGGCTCGGGTAGCTCTTGTCGTCGCGGTAGCGGACGTTGAAGCGGGGGTCGAACTCCTTGATCCAGTTGTACTCGAGCTGGAGCGCCTCGACCTCGGTGCCGACGACGGTCCACTCCACGCTCGACGCCGTCGTCACCATCTGGCGCGTGCGCGGGTGCAGGCCCGCGACGTCGGCGAAGTAGCTGTTCAGCCGCTGCCGGAGGCTCTTGGCCTTGCCCACGTAGATGACCCGGCCGTTCGGGTCACGGAACTTGTAGACCCCTGGGGACTCCGGGATGGAGCCGACCGCCGGGCGGTACGTGGAGGGGTCGGCCATGCCTCCACACTAGGTCGCCGCACCGACACGTCGTCAGCGAGCGCACCCGTCCGTCACAACCGCCCCAGCGGTCGCGCACTCGCCCCAGGACGCCGGACGACGCGGTACCGGTGCCGACGCACCGGTACCGCGTCAGGAGCCGCTGGTCAGCCGGCCGGACGGGACCGCGGGGCCCAGTGAGCGTGCGCCGCCACCCCGGCGCCGGCACGGCGGGCCAGCCGCATGGTGCGGGGCAGCAGCGCCATCGCCGAGAGCACGGCCGTGCCGCCACCGAGGAAGGCGACGACCCCGGAGCCGGCGCCTCCGGTGGCCAGGCTCACCGAGCCGACGAGCAGGGCCAGCAGGACGACGGTGCTCGTCACGCCGCCCCCCGTGGGCGAGCCGCAGTTGGAGAGGTCCGGGTCGCAGTCGGGCGTCAGCGCACTCATTCGCTGTCCTCCTCCGAGGAGTTCCGTCGGACCCGCCGGGCGGCGGGCGTGACGTCGCTCACATTCAGGGTACGGCGACGCGACCGCCCGCTCAACCCCTGCCCGACCGAGCCCGGCACCTCGCGGCCGCCGACGCCGTCCTGCGGGTCGTGCTCGCCGTCTTGGCCGGCTACGGCCTGACCGGCGTGGACGCCATCGACGCCACCCGCTCGCTGCGCGCGGCGCTGCACGGGTTCGTCACCCTGGAGGCCGCCGGCGGCTTCGGGATGCCGCGGGAGATCGACCGCTCCTTCGACCGCTTCCTGGCGGCCTTCGACTCCGCGTTGCGGGGCTGGTCGACGGCGGTGGGGCGCTCGGGCTGAACCCGGGCCCCACCGCCGCCGGTCAGCTGGCCTTCTTGCGCGCCCGCTTCCTCACCGGGTCGGCCGCCGCCGCGGCGACGGCGTCGGCGTCCAGCAACGGCACGAGGTACCGGCCGGTGTGGCTCTCCGGCACCGAGGCGACGAACTCCGGTGTGCCCTCCGCGACGACCATGCCGCCGCGGAAGCCCCCCTCGGGCCCCATGTCGACCAGCCAGTCGGCGCTCTTGATGACGTCGAGGTTGTGCTCGATCACGAGCACCGAGTTGCCCTTGTCGACCAGCCCCTGCAGGACCAGCAGCAGCTTGCGGATGTCCTCGAAGTGCAGACCGGTGGTGGGCTCGTCGAGCACGTAGATGCTGCGCCCGTTGGACCGCTTCTGCAGCTCGCTCGCGAGCTTCACCCGCTGCGCCTCACCACCGGAGAGCGTGGTCGCCGGCTGGCCGAGCCGGACGTAGCCCAGGCCGACGTCGGTGAGCGTGCGCAGGTACCGGGCGATGGCCGGGATGGCGGCGAAGAAGTCCGCCGCCTCCTCGATCGGCATGTCGAGGACCTCGGAGACCGTCTTGCCCTTGTAGTGGACCTCGAGGGTCTCCCGGTTGAACCGGGCGCCCTTGCACACCTCGCACGGCACGTAGACGTCGGGCAGGAAGTTCATCTCGATCTTCAGCGTGCCGTCGCCCGAGCAGGCCTCGCAGCGGCCGCCCTTCACGTTGAAGGAGAACCGGCCCGGCAGGTAGCCGCGGACCTTCGCCTCCGAGGTCTGGGCGAACAGCTTGCGCACGTGGTCCCAGACGCCGGTGTAGGTGGCCGGGTTCGAGCGCGGCGTGCGGCCGATCGGCGACTGGTCGACGTGCACGACCTTGTCCAGGTGCTCCAGCCCGGTGACCGTGCGGTGCCGGCCGGGCACCAGTCGCGCCCGGTTCAGCTCGTTGGCCAGGACGCTGTAGAGGATGTCGTTGACCAGGCTGGACTTGCCCGACCCGGAGACGCCGGTGACGGCGACGAGCATGCCGAGCGGGAAGGTGACGTCGACACCCCGCAGGTTGTTCTCGCGGGCGCCCTTCACCACCAGCTCGCGCCCCGGGGTCCGCTCGCGGCGCTTCGCCGGGACGGTGATCTCCTTGCGCCCGGACAGGTACTGGCCGGTCAGCGACCGCTCGCTGGCGAGCAGGTCCTCGACCGTGCCGCTGACCACCACCTCGCCGCCGTGCTCGCCGGCGCCGGGCCCGATGTCGACCACCCAGTCGGCGGTCTTGATGGTGTCCTCGTCGTGCTCGACGACGATGAGCGTGTTCCCCATGTCGCGCAGCCGCACGAGCGTCTCGATCAGCTTGGTGTTGTCGCGCTGGTGCAGCCCGATCGACGGCTCGTCGAGCACGTACAGCACCCCGACGAGGCCGGAGCCGATCTGGGTGGCCAGCCGGATGCGCTGCGCCTCGCCCCCGGCCAGGGTGGCGGCCGGGCGGTCCAGCGACAGGTAGTCGAGGCCGACGTCGACGAGGAAGGAGAGCCGGGCCTGGATCTCGCGCAGCACGCGATCGGCGATCGCCTTCTCCCGCTCCCCGAGCTCCAGCGCGCCGAGCCACTGCGACGCCTCGCCGATGGAGAGGTTGGTGACCTCGGCGATGGAGCGGCCGTTGAGCTTCACCGCGAGGATCTCCGGCTTGAGCCGGGTGCCGTGGCACACGGGACAGGGCACGTCGCGCATGTAGCCCTCGTACTTGTCCCGCATGTAGTCGCTGTCGGTGTCGTCGTGCCGACGCTCCAGGAACGGCAGGACACCCTCGAAGGCGGCGTAGTAGCTGCGCTCGCGGCCGTACCGGTTCTTGTAGCGCACGTGCACCTGGTCGGGCGAGCCGTGCAGGATCGCCTTCTGCACCTTGGCCGGCAGCCGCTCCCACGGATCGTCCATCGAGAAGCCGATCTGCTGCGAGAGACCGGTCAGCAGTCGGGTGAAGTACTCGTTGCTCATCGAGCTCGACCACGGGGCGATCGCGCCCTGGTTGAGGCTCTTGCCGGGATCCGGCACGACGAGCTCGGGGTCGACCTCCTTGCGCGTGCCGATCCCGGTGCACTCGCCGCAGGCGCCGAAGGGCGAGTTGAAGGAGAACGAGCGCGGCTCGAGCGCCTCGAACGACAGCCCGTCGTCGACGCAGGCGAGGTGCTCGGAGAAGGTGCGCTCGCGCGCGGGGTCACCCTCCGGCAGGTCGACGAAGTCCAGGACGACCAGCCCCCCGGCCAGCCCGAGCGCGGTCTCCACCGAGTCGGTGAGCCGGCGCTTGGCGCTCTCCTTCACCGTGAGCCGGTCGACGATCACCTCGATGCTGTGCTTCTCCTGCTTCTTCAGCGCCGGCGGTTCGGTGAGCGGGTGCACGGTGCCGTCGACGCGGACGCGGGAGAACCCCTGGGTCTGCAGCGAGCTGAACAGGTCCACGTACTCGCCCTTGCGCGCCCGCACGACGGGGGCGAGCACCTGGAAGCGGGTGCCCTCCTCCATCGCCAGCACCTGGTCGACGATCTGCTGCGGGGTCTGCCGCGAGATCGGCTTGCCGCAGTTCGGGCAGTGCGGCTGCCCGGCCCGCGCGTACAGCAGCCGCAGGTAGTCGTAGACCTCGGTGATGGTGCCGACGGTCGACCGGGGGTTGCGGTTGGTCGACTTCTGGTCGATCGACACCGCCGGCGAGAGCCCCTCGATGAAGTCGACGTCGGGCTTGTCCATCTGGCCGAGGAACTGGCGGGCGTAGGCCGACAGCGACTCGACGTACCGCCGCTGCCCCTCGGCGAAGATCGTGTCGAAGGCGAGGCTGGACTTGCCCGACCCCGACAGCCCCGTGAAGACGATGAGCGCGTCACGGGGGAGGTCGATGTGGACGTCCTTGAGGTTGTGCTCGCGGGCGCCGCGGACGACGAGCCGGTCCATGTGATCCCTGTCGGTCGCTGGTGGGTGGTGCGGTGGTGGCCTGGACGGCGGCGGTCGTGGTCCGGTCGCGGCCCAGCCCGTGCAACACCGGCGCGGCCCGCGGTCGTCCACCCGGCGCTGTGAGCTGCGCCCGGTCACCGGGCGGCCGCTGCGCGCTCGGGCTCAGGCCGGCGTCGCGGTGGGGTCGAAGACGGGCGCGTACCGGCGCCAGGGCCGACGGGACTCCAGCTCGCCGGCGATCCACAGTAGCCGCTCCTCGGCACCCGGCGGCCCGACGAACTGGACCGGCACGGGGGGCCCGCCCGGCCGGGCACCGGCCGGCAGGACCGCGGCCGGGATGCCCGCGAGGTTCCAGGCCGCCGTCCACGGGGCCCACCGCGCGTTGGCCGCGAGGTTGGCCAGGAAGGACCGCTCGTGCCAGGGCCGGGCGGGCAGCGGCGGGCCGGTGGTGACCGGCGTGAGCAGCAGGTCGACGTCGTCGAAGAAGCGCTCCATCCGCTCCCGGAACCGCTCCTGCGTCCGGGGCCGCACCAGCCCGAGCCGGCGCACCAGCCGGCCGACGCGGGCGTGCGTGCGGCTGCGGGGCTGCAGCCGCGCACGGTCGATGCCGAGGAACTCCGCGTCGTCCTCCGCCCCGGCCATCCACCGCGCGAGCGCGCCGGCCGCGGCGGCCGGGGTGACCGGCGGGTTCCGGCGCACCACCGTGTGCCCGGCCGCCCGCAGCTGGTTCACCACGGCGTCGACCGCCGCGCGGGTGGCCTCGTCCGCGCCGACACCGGGGAGCGGCGACCGGGTGCTGACGGCGATCCGGAGCGGACGTCCGGGCGCGGCCGGGGCCGTCGGCCGCTCCCCCGCCAGCACGGCGTGCGCGACCGCGAGGTCGGCGACCGTGGTGGCCAGTGCGCCGTTGACGGCCATGCCCGACCAGTCGTCGGCGCCGATGCCACCCGGGACCACCCCGACACCGGGCTTGAGCGTGACCAGCCCGCAGGCCGCGGCGGGCAGCCGGAGGGAGCCCATGCCGTCGTTGCCGTGGGCGAGCGGGACGGCGCCGGAGGCCACCGCCGCCGCACTGCCGCCGGAGCTGCCCGCCGGCGAGAGGGCGGAGTCCCAGGGGTTGCGCGTGACCGTGCCCGGGCCGTCGGTGGCGGCGTACAGGCACAACTCGGGTACCCGGGTGATGCCGACGACGACCGCGCCGGCCTTGCGCAGCCGGGTGACGATCTCGTGGTCGCGGCGCTCCGGTCCGCTCTCCCGGGCCGGGGAGCCGTCGGTGCACACCTCGCCGGCCACCGGCACGTTGTCCTTCACCGCGACGGGCACCCCGGCCAGCGGGAGGGCGAAGCGGGTGAGGCTCGCGTCGACCGCGGCGGCCTCGGCCAGCGCCGCCTCGCGCCGGACGACGCGGAAGGCGCCGACCCGCGCGTCGACCGCCTCGATGTGGTCGAGGTGCGCCCGGACCACCTCCACGGCCGTCAGCTCGCCCGCGCGGACCCGCGCCGCGATCTCCGTCGCCGTCAGCCCGACGATCCGCGCCCCGGGCTCCTGCGGCTCACCCCCCGCGGTCCCGCCTCCTGCAGCGTCGCCCTGAGCGGTGCCGACACCTCCGCTAGCGTCCATGACTGGACCGTAACCGCGCCCGCCGACACTTTCCGAACGGAGTCCGGATGAGCACCCCCACCTACACCGGCGACGTCACGGTGGGCGGCCCCGCCGACGTGCGCGAGCTGCCCGGGCTGACCATCAGCAAGGTCGCGGTCAGCGAGATGGCGAACAACGCCTACCTGCTCCGGTGCACCGCCACCGGCGAGGCCCTGCTGGTCGACGCGGCCGACGAGCCGGCCACCCTCCGCTCGCTGGTCGGCGACGCCGACCTGCGCACCGTCGTCACCACCCACGGGCACTGGGACCACCACCGGGCGCTGCCCGACGTCGTGCGCGAGACCGGCGCGGCGACCGTCGCCCACCCGGCCGACGCCGCCGACCTGCCCGTCCCGGTGACGCGCCCGGTGGAGCACGGCGGCACCGTGGCGGTCGGTGAGCAGACCCTCGAGGTCGTCCACCTGCGCGGGCACACGCCCGGGAGCATCGCGCTGGTCTGGCGCGGCCCCGCGGACGCGGGGGTGCACGTCTTCACCGGCGACAGCCTCTTCCCCGGCGGCGTGGGCAAGACCTGGTCGGCGGAGGACTTCGCCAGCCTGATCGACGACGTCGAGCAACGGCTGTTCGCCGTCCTCCCGGACGACGCCTGGATCTACCCCGGCCACGGCCGGGACACCACGCTCGGCGCCGAGCGCCCGCACCTGGCCGAGTGGCGCGAGCGCGGCTGGTGATCGCGGGGCCGGCTACTCGTCGCTGAACAGCCCCACCAGCTCGTCGGGCGTGCCGGGCACGTGCAACGGGAGCACGGAGATCGACCACTCCGGGCGCCGCTCCTCGACGCCGAGCGCCAGGTCCCACGCCGCGCGGGGGGTGAGCGGGCCGAAGCAGGCGTCGTCGCCGTCCTCGCCCAGGTCGACCTCGACGAGCCACTGGTCCGACAGGTCGGCGGCGAGCTCGGCGAAGTCGGGAGCCGCGTCCTCGTCGGGCTCCGGGGAGTCGATCCGGACCGGGTAGATGAGCGCCATCCTGCGCACGGTAGGCCCCCGGGCCCCGTCCGGCATCCCCCGGTCGCCCGGGGGATGCCGGAGCGCCCGGGGCGTCCGGGGAGTGCCCCGACCGTAGGTTGGGCGCATGACGACGCCGCGGGACGACGGTCGCTCCATGCGCGAACGGATGCTGGCCGGCGAGCCGTACCTCGCCGACGACCCGGAGCTCGGCGAGCTCAGCTCGCGGGCCCTCGACCTCGCCGACGCCTACAACGCGACGTCGGTCCGCCAGGCCGGGCTGCGCCGGAAGCTGCTCGAGCAGCTGCTGGGGTCGGTCGGCGAGGACACCGAGCTGCGCCCGCCGTTGCGCGTCGACTACGGCCGGCACCTGACCGTCGGCGCCCGCTGCTTCGCCAACTTCGGGCTGGTCGCCCTCGACGTCGCCCCCATCACCATCGGGGACGACGTGCAGATCGGGCCCAACGTCCAGCTGCTCACGCCCACGCACCCGGTGGAGGCGGAGCCGCGGCGGCAGAAGTGGGAGGCCGCGCAGCCGATCACCATCGGCGACAACGTCTGGCTCGGCGGCGGGGTCATCGTCCTGGCGGGCGTCACGATCGGCGCGAACACGGTCGTCGGCGCGGGCGCCGTCGTCACCCGGGACCTGCCGGCCGACGTCGTCGCGGTCGGCAACCCGGCACGCGTCGTGCGCCACCTGGACGAGGCCCGGTAGCCGACGAGCCGCCGCCGGCGTCCCCGTGGGAACGCCGGCGACGGATCGACCGGTCGGAGGCCGACGGGGCGCGGCCGGTGCGGCCGCGCCCCGTCAGCCGTCAGTCGTCAGTCCACGACCTCGTGACCGTGCACGTGGTCGTGCGCGAGGCCGCCGCCGCCGGCCGCCTCCCTGAACGTGCCCTGCTCGCCGGCCGGGGCCGGCAGCTCGAACGCCGGACCGGGGACCGGTCGGCCCGGGACGCCGTTCACCGACTCCGTGGAGAAGGCGAACGTGAGCATCGCGAAGGCGATGAGGTCGCTGTTCACGTCCAGCGCGTCGAGGGCCATGTTGTCGATCTGGTCGCAGGCCAGGTGGTAGCACGGGTCGAACTGCTCGCCCGCCGTACCGCCCCAGATCGCCGCCTGCTCCTCGGTCTTGCGCACCTCGGCGCCGGTGAACAGACCCCCGGACGGGATGCCGGCGTTGATGAACGCCTGGTAGTCGCTGCGGCCGGAGTACTCCGCGTCGTCGTAGGGCACCCCGATCTTGGTGTAGTACGACTCGTAGAGGTCCTCGATCGCGGTGGAGCCCGCCGGGATCGGGGCCGAGGCGTCCCAGGTGGACTCGTCCGAGTCGTAGACCATCTGCACGTAGTTCGGCGACGCGACCATGTCGTAGTTCATGTAGAGCGCGATGCGGTCGAGCTCGGACTGCGGCAGCTTCTCGACGTAGCTCGTCGAGCCGACCAGCCCCTGCTCCTCCGCGGCCCACCACGCGAACCGCAACGTGTTGTGCGGCTTCATCCGAGCCATCGACAGCGCCGTCTCGAGCAGCGCCGCCGACCCCGAGCCGTTGTCGTTGATACCGGGTCCGACCTCGACGCTGTCCAGGTGGGCACCCGCCATGACGACGTTGTTCCGGTCCCTGCCCCGCAGCTCCGCGATGACGTTGTAGTCGGTGCGGGTCTCCGCGGGGAGCACCTTCACGAAGGCGGTGGCACCGTCGGCCGCCAGGGCCTCGCCCTGCGCGAAGCTGGCACCGACGACCGGGATGCCGTGCTGCACCGTGGTGCCGTCGCCGAGGGTCGCCGCGTTGGCGACGATCAGCTCCATGCGGTCGGGGCCGTTCCCCTGGTTGAAGATGATCACCGCCTCGGCGCCGGCCTGCTCGGCGTTGGCCACCTTGTCGCCGAAGTTGCAGGTGCCGCGCTGGACGAGGGCGATGTCGGCCGGGCCGACGAGGTCCAGCCCGGCGAAGTCCTCGGCCTCGCAGCCGCTGCTGGAGGCGGCCGGGTCGGTCAGTGCGAGGTCGACCGGTACGACGGCGCCCTCCACCGTGCCCGAGCCGCTGCCGGTGAAGACCCCGGTCTCGTACTCGGCCTCGACGGGGGTGAGCTGGCGCAGCTCGGCGGGGAAGTTGAACGTGACCTCGACCGGGTCGAGCGTGACGTCGAACCTGGCCTGCCGCAACAGGCCCGCGACGTACTCCACGCTGTCGGCGTAGCCGTCCGTGCCCGCCGCGCGGCTGCCCGGGTAGACCGGGTCGTCGCTGTTGTCCGCGATCTCCTGGAACGCGCGCTGGTGCTCGAGGATGTCCTCGAGGTCGACGCACTCCAGCAGCTTCTCGTACGTGATGTTGTGCCGGCGGTCGCACGGATCCCGGGGCAGGGTGTTCGAGTCCCGCGGTGCGGCGGTGGCCGTGGCGGGGAGGGCCAGCGCCAGCAGCAGTCCGCTGGTGCCCAGTGCGATGGCTCGAGCCGCCGTCCGTCGTGCGGACGCGGTCCGTCGTTCGTTCACGCTCGATCCCTTTCGATCGGTGGTCGGCGGGATCCCCGCCGGAGCCGGCGCCCTTGCCGGCACCGGAACTCCACCGGAGGAGAGGGCGCTTGCATAGGGGGAGTTCGCGATCCGGAACTGGCAGGAGCCCGCGCGGCACCCACTCGTCGAGGGCTCTTCTCCGCGGCCGACCAGCGGATTCAGGCGTGAGCCAGGTCACGACACGCAGAAAACGGAAACGACCCTCCGTGACGGGCTGCGACGCTCGGCGACCGTCGCCGGGCGGGCGGGACCTCAGCCCGCCCGGCCGGCCCCGTCCACCGGAAGCCACCGGCGCCACCAGCGGAGCAGGTGCTCCAGGCGGTCCACCCGGTGCCGGGGGCGGCCGCGTCGCGCCAGCTCGTGCCCCTCGCCGGGGAACAGGAGCAGCTCTGCCGGCACCCCGCGCCGGACCAGCTCCGCGTACAGCCGCTGCCCCTGCTCCAGCGGCGTCCGCCGGTCCTCCTCCGCGTGGACGACCAGGGTCGGGGTGCGGATCGTCCCCGCCCGGGCCAGCGGGCTCTGCGCCGCCAACCGCTCTGGGTCGGTGCCCAGATGCGTGTCGACCAGATACCAGCCCGCGTCGGAGGTACCGGCGAAGGCGACCGGGTCGGTGAGCGCCCCCTCCACCACGGCCGCCGCGAACCGGTTCGTCCGGCCGATCAGCAACGCGGCCAGCGAGCCGCCGTAGGCGCTGCCCATGATCCCCACCCGACCGGCGTCCAGCGCCGGCTCGGTGAGCACCGCGTCGAGGAAGGCCAGGACGTCGTCGGCGTCCGGGCCGCCCCACGCCCCCCGGACGGCCCGCCCGTGCGCCGCGCCGTAGCCGGAGGAACCACGCGGGTTGCACTGCACGACCGCGTACCCGGCGGAGACGAGGACCTGGACCTCCTCAGCCAGCTCCCAGCCGCACTGGCGGAACGGCCCGCCGTGCACCACGAGCAGCACCGGGTGCGGGCCCGGCCCCGGTGGCGCGGTCACCCAGCCGTGCACCGGGTACCCGTCGGGGGCGTGCGCGGTGCACTCCCGCATCCGGTGCAGCCGACCGGTGGCACCGAGGTGGCGGCCGAAGCCGGTGAGCAGCCGGCGCCCCCCACCGCCGACGGCCACCAGCTCCCCGGCCGACCGGTCGTGGCCCACCGTGGCGACGACGACCCCGCCCCCGGCGGCGATGCCCCGGACGGTGAACGGGCCGTCGACGAGCGTCTCGGGTGGCCCGCCGTCCAGCGGAACCCGCAGCAGCTCGACCGCGCCCCGTCGTTGGACGCCGACCAGCACCGCTCCGTCGGCCAGCACGGTCGCGGGGGTGGTGTCGCCCCGCCCGTGCTGCTCGGGGTCGAGGAGCACCGCCAGCGGGCCGCCGTCGACGGGGACCCGGCAGGGCACCGCCTGCCGGGCGGCCGCGTCCACGCCGTCCGGGCCCAGGTCGGGGATCGCGGTGAGCACGATCGTGGCGCCGTCCGGCGTGTACGCCGGGGAGGAGCAGTCGCCGCGGGACTGCGTGACGCGACGGAGCGCGGACCCGTCGGGGCCGATGACGTACACGTCCCGGACCAGGTCCCTGTCCGCCCGGTCGTGGCGCGCCGACACGAACGCCAGTTCGGCGCCGTCCGGGCGCCAGGCCACGTCCGCGCAGTCCGCCTCCCCCGCCGTCACCTGCACCGGCTGCGGGGGCGCGGCGGTGTCGTCGGCGAAGTCGGCCGGCAGCGAGGCGACGAAGACCTGGGCGGGGCGGTCGCGGACGAAGCCCAGCCCGTCCCGGCGGTAGGTCAGCGTGGTGATCAGGCGCGGCGGCTCGGCCTCCGGGCGCACACCGGGGACCGTGCCGTACCGGCCGTGCTCGGGCACCCGTGCGACGTAGGCGATGCGGCGGGAGTCCGGGGACCAGGCCGGCGCACCGGCACCCAGCGGGTGGTCGGTCAGCCGACGCGGCGCGCCACCGGCGGCGGGCAGCACCTGCAGCTGCGGACGGCCACCTGGTTCCGCGCCCAGATAGGCCAGCCACCGACCGTCCGGCGAGAACTGCGGGTCGGTGTCGCACCGGCCGGTGGTGAGCGGGCGCGCCGGCGCGGAGCCGTCGGTGGGCACCGCCCACAGCTGGCTGCGGTACTCGTCGGCGACGGGGTCGGGCCAGCCGACGGCCACGACCGCCATCCGACCGTCGGGCGAGACCGTCGGCGTCCCCGGCGTGCGCAGGAGGGCGAGGTCCGACGGGCGCATGGCGGCGACGCTAGCCGAGGGATCCGGGCCGGCCGCCCGGCGGCCGGGCCGTCGCCGTCAGCGTGCCGCGCCGCCCCCGCCCGGGCCGCTGGTGTCGGCGATCCGCGCCTCGGCCGCTGCCGCGGCCTCGGGCCCTCCCGGCGCTACCGCCTCGGCCTCGTCCGGCTCGATCACCGGCTCGTCGGCCGAGACGAGCTGGCCCCGCGTGCGCAGCAGGCTGGCGATCGTGGCGACCACGAGGACGCCGAGGATGACCGACAGCGACAGCCAGATCGGGATCTCGGGAACGGCCTCGAGGTGCTCGCCGCCGTTGATGAACGGCAGCTCGTTCGTGTGCAGCGCCTCCATCACCAGCTTGACCCCGATGAAGGCGAGGATCACGGCGAGGCCCAGCGAGAGGTAGACCAGGCGCTTGAGCAGGCCACCCAGCAGGAAGTAGAGCTGGCGCAGCCCCATGAGCGCGAAGACGTTGGCCGTGAAGACGATGAACGCCTCCTGGGTGAGGCCGAAGATCGCCGGGATGCTGTCGAGCGCGAAGAGCAGGTCCGTCGTCCCCAGGGCGAGGAAGACGATGATCATCGGCGTCCAGAGCTTCCTGCCGTCCTCGACGACCCGGACCTTGGCGCCCCGGAAGTCCTGGGTCATCGGCAGCACCCTGCGCATGCGCCGGATGAACGGGTTCTCCTCGTAGTCCTCGTCCTCGCCGCGGTGGCGAACCAGGTTGATCGCCGTGTAGACGAGGAACGCACCGAAGACGTAGAAGACCCAGGTGAAGCGCTCGATCACCGCGGCGCCGAGCAGGATGAAGATGCCGCGCAGGACCAGCGCGATGATGATGCCGACCATCAGGGCCTCCTGCTGCAGGTGCCGCGGCACCCGGAAGCGGGCCATGATGATCACGAACACGAACAGGTTGTCGACCGAGAGCGAGTACTCGGTCAGCCAGCCCGCGTAGAACTCGGTCGCGGAGGTGCCATCGGCGACCCAGAACAGGATTCCGCCGAACACGAGGGCCAGCGCCACGTAGAACGCGACCCAGCCTCCCGCCTCCTTCGTGCTGGGTTCGTGCGGGCGGCGGGCGACGATGGCGAGGTCGGCGAGCAGCAGGACGGTCAGCCCCACCAGCGTCGCGACCTCGAACCAGACGGGGAGGGCCACGCGCCGGAACGCTACGTACCGGAACGGAGGCCCGCCCGGCGAACGACGGGCCGGGGGCGGTGAGGCTGCTCACGTGCCGCCGCGGCCCGCCGGACGGCCGGCTCCGCCCCGGGAGACCACCCCGGGCGGAGCCGGCCGGGGCTCAGTCCGTCGAGCCGTCGTCCCGCGAGGTCACCGGGGCGTTCCTCGGGTCCGGCGGCCCCTCGCCGCGCCCGGGGGTGTCCAGACCGTCGTGGCTCCCCGGAGCGGGCACGTTGCGCCCGGTCCGGTCGGCGCCCGGGTCCCCGGCACCCGTCGGGCTGGTGTAGCCGGCTGCCTCGTCGCGCTTGTTCTTGGCCAGGCTGGCGACGGTGGTGATCAGCAGGGTGACGAGGATGACCGTCAGGGACAGCCACGTCGGGATCTCGGGCACCACGGTGACGTGCTCGCCACCGTTGATGAACGGCAGCTCGTTCTCGTGCAGGGCGTGGATGAGCAGCTTGATCCCGATGAAGCCGAGGATCACCGCGAGGCCGTAGGCCAGGTAGACCAAGCGGTCCAGCAGGCCGTCGATCAGGAAGAAGAGCTGCCGCAGCCCGAGCAGCGCGAAGGCGTTGGCGCTGAACACCAGGTAGGTCTCCTGGGTCAGCCCGAAGATCGCCGGGATGGAGTCGACGGCAAAGAGGATGTCGGCGCTGCCGATGGCCACCAGTGCGATCGCCAGGGGCGTGATGTAGCGCTTGCCCTCGAGCTTCGTGACCATCCGGTCGCCGTGGTACTCCTTCGTCGTCGGCACGGCCTTGCGGGTGAGGCGGAGGAGGAGGTTCTCCTTGAACTCCTCGTCCTCGTTGTGCCCGCCGCTGCGCGCCTGCGCCCAGGCGGTGTAGATGAGGAATCCGCCGAAGAGGTAGAAGACCCAGCTGAAGTTGTTGATCGCCGCGGCGCCGACGAGGATGAAGGCGGTCCGCAGGACCAGCGCGAACGCGATCCCGAACAGCAGCACCTTCTGCTGCAGCTCCCGCGGTACCGCGAAGCTCGCCATGATCAGCACGAAGACGAACAGGTTGTCCACCGAGAGGCTCTTCTCGGTGATGTAGCCGGCGAAGTACTCACCGCCGTACGTGCCGCCGTAGGCCCACAGGATGAGCAGTCCGAAGACGACCGCGATCCCGACGTAGATGGCCGACCAGGTGGCCGATTCCCGCAGGGTCGGCGCGTGCGGCGTGCGCACGTGCCCGTAGAAGTCGAACACGAGCATGCCCACGATCGCGCCGACCGTGATCGCCCACACCCAGAAGGGCACGTCCATTGCAGAAGACCTCCGGTATCACTGCCAGCCATCCGGCACCGGAGGTCTCTCCCGCCGCCGGCCCGAGGCCTGCGGCCGGCAGCACCGGAGGCCATGGGACCTCGTGATGACGACGCTGCCGCGCGGGGATACTCCCCTCCATTGTGCATCCCGCCGCCGTGCAGACGTCGTCGGATGCGGGCGCCGGGGTGCTGGGCGACACGCTACCCCGAGGGCGCCGGAACCACCGCCCGTGCGTCCAGGCGCGCCGCCCGGTGCCCCGCTCCCGGGCCCACCGGCCGGCCGCCGTCAGGCGTGCGCGGCGTCGAACTGGCGCAGCTCCTTCTTCAGCTCGTTCAGCTCGTCCCGCAGGCGGGCGGCGACCTCGAACTGCAGCTCGCGGGCGGCGGCGAGCATCTGCTCGTTCATCTGCGTGATCAGGTCGGCCAGCTCGGCACGCGGCAGGCCCTGCACGTCGATCGAGCCGGCCTTGACCTTGCCCTTCGACGACAGCCCCGGCACCGGGGCCTTGCCGCGGGACTGCTGCCGCCCCGATCCGCCGACGAGCTCGACCGACTCCGAGTCCTCCGCCTCGCGGTAGATGCCGTCGAGGATGTCGACGATCTTCTTCCGCAGCGGCTGGGGGTCGATGCCCCGCTCGGTGTTGTAGGCGATCTGCTTCTCGCGCCGGCGGCTGGTCTCGTCGATCGCCTGGGCCATGGACGGGGTGATCTTGTCGGCGTACATGTGCACCTGGCCGGAGACGTTGCGCGCCGCGCGGCCGATCGTCTGGATCAGTGACTTGCCCGACCGGAGGAAGCCCTCCTTGTCGGCGTCGAGGATCGCCACCAGCGACACCTCGGGCAGGTCCAGCCCCTCGCGCAGCAGGTTGATGCCGACGAGCACGTCGTACTCGCCCTGCCGGAGTTCCCGGAGCAGCTCGACGCGGCGCAGGGTGTCGACCTCGGAGTGCAGGTACCGCACCTTGATGCCCAGCTCGAGCAGGTAGTCGGTCAGGTCCTCGGCCATCTTCTTGGTGAGCGTGGTGACCAGGATCCGCTCGTCCTTCTCGGTGCGCAGGCGGATCTCGTGCACCAGGTCGTCGATCTGCCCCTTCGTCGGCTTCACCACCACCTCCGGGTCGACCAGCCCCGTCGGCCGGATGACCTGCTCGACGACGTCGCCCTGGACGCGGCCGAGCTCGTAGTCCCCGGGCGTTGCCGAGAGGTACACCGTCTGGCCGATCCGGTCGGCGAACTCCTCCCACTTCAGCGGGCGGTTGTCCATCGCCGACGGCAGCCGGAACCCGTGCTCGACGAGCGTGCGCTTGCGGCTCATGTCGCCCTCGTACATGCCGCCGATCTGCGGCACGGTCACGTGCGACTCGTCGATGACCAGCAGGAAGTCGTCGGGGAAGTAGTCGATGAGGCAGGCACCGGCGCTGCCGGGCGCCCGGCCGTCGATGTGCCGCGAGTAGTTCTCGATGCCGGAGCAGAACCCGACCTGGCGCATCATCTCGATGTCGTAGGTGGTGCGCATGCGCAGCCGCTGCGCCTCCAGCAGCTTGCCCTGCTTCTCGAGTTCCGCCAGGCGTACCTCCAGCTCCGCCTCGATGGAGGCGATCGCCCGCTCCATGCGGTCGGGGCCGGCCACGTAGTGGCTGGCCGGGAAGACGAACAGCTCCTCCACCTCGCGCACGACCTCGCCGGTGAGCGGGTGCAGGTAGTACAGCCGCTCCACCTCGTCGCCGAACATCTCGATCCGGACGGCGAGCTCCTCGTAGACCGGGAAGACCTCGATCGTGTCGCCGCGCACCCGGAACGTGCCACGGGTGAAGGCGAGGTCGTTGCGGGTGTACTGCTCGGTGACCAGGGTGCGCAGCAGCTCGTCGCGGTCCCGCTCCTCCCCCACCGAGATCTTCAGCGCGCGGTCGACGTACTCCTCGGGCGTGCCCAGGCCGTAGATGCAGGAGACCGTGGACACCACCACGACGTCGCGCCGGGTGAGCAGGCTGTTCGTGGCCGAGTGCCGCAGCCGCTCGACCTCCTCGTTGATCGAGGAGTCCTTCTCGATGTAGGTGTCCGTCTGCGGGACGTAGGCCTCGGGCTGGTAGTAGTCGTAGTAGGAGACGAAGTACTCGACCGCCGCGTCGGGCAGCAGCTCGCGGAACTCGTTGGCCAGCTGCGCGGCGAGGGTCTTGTTCGGGGCCATCACCAGCGTCGGGCGCTGCACCTGCTCGATCAGCCACGCCGTGGTCGCGGACTTGCCGGTGCCGGTGGCGCCGAGCAGGACCACGTCCTTCTCCCCGGCGTTCACCCGCTCGGCGAGCGCCTTGATCGCCGCCGGCTGGTCGCCGGCGGGCTCGAACTCGCTGACGACGCGGAAGCGCCCCTGCGTGGGCCGGAGATCGGTGGTCGTGCGCACGCGACGACGGTACGTCGGCGGTGTGACAGAAGGCGTCGCGCGCGCACCGGGCGGTGGCTGGGGCGGAGGGGACGGCGGCGGCGGGGCCGGTACTTGTCTGCTCCGGCTCGCACCCCTAGCGTGCCCAGTCGCAGGAGCGGTCCGCGCCGAGGACCAGCGCCACCCGGGGCTCCCCGGGCGAGGTCGGACCCGGCGCGCCGCCGGTCCCACCCCACCGGTCAGGTGGCACCACCGCCCCCGGTCGGCCGGGCCCCCGGTGGCATCCCGGCCGGGCCTGCGCACGACGCCCCCCGCGGTCCGCCGCGGGGGGCGTCGTCGTCCGTCGGAGCGGCGTCCCGCCGGAGACCCCGGGCACGGTCGCCGGTCTCACGCCCGCCGGAGGTGTGGCGAGCCCCGGACGCGGGCACGGGGGTCCCGACGTCCGTCCCGACCCGGTCACGCGAGCACGCGCCCGGGTCTCCCGCCCCCAGCCCCGGGGCGCCCTGCGCAGGAGGAACGACCCAGATGACCCAGGTGTGGCCCGGTAGCGCCTATCCCCTCGGTGCCACGTACGACGGCACCGGCACCAACTTCGCGATCTTCAGCGAGGTGGCCGAGAAGGTGGAGCTGTGCCTGTTCGACGAGGACGGCAACGAGGAGCGGGTCCGGTTGCCCGAGATGGACGGGTACGTCTGGCACGCGTTCCTCCCCGGCGTCCACCCGGGCCAGAAGTACGGCTTCCGGGTGCACGGGCCCTACGACCCCTCGCAGGGCCTGCGCTGCAACCCGAACAAGCTGCTGCTCGATCCGTATGCCAAGGCGATCGACGGCCAGGTCGCCTGGCACCCCTCGGTCTTCGGCTACGACTTCGAGACCCAGGAGCGCAACGACGAGGACTCGGCCCCGCACATGCCGAAGTCCGTCGTCGTCAACCCGTTCTTCGACTGGGGCGTCGACCGGCCGCCGAAGACCCCCTACAACAAGACGGTCATCTACGAGGCCCACGTCAAGGGGCTGACGATGACCAACCCGCGGATCCCCGAGGAGCTGCGCGGCACGTACGCCGGCATCGCCCACCCGGCGACGATCGAGCACCTCACCGACCTGGGCATCACCGCCCTCGAGCTGCTGCCGGTGCACCGCTTCGTGCAGGACGACACCCTGCAGCAGAAGGGCCTGCGCAACTACTGGGGCTACAACTCGATCGGCTTCTTCGCGCCGCACGACGAGTACGCCAGCGACACGACGGCGGGTCAGCAGGTGCAGGAGTTCAAGGGCATGGTGCGCGCCCTGCACGAGGCGGGCATCGAGGTCATCCTCGACGTCGTCTACAACCACACGGCCGAGGGCAACCACCTGGGCCCGACCCTGTCGTTCAAGGGCATCGACAACCGGGCGTACTACAAGCTCGTCGAGGGCGACGAGCAGTACTACATGGACTACACCGGCACCGGCAACACGCTCAACGTCCGGACGCCGCAGGCGCTGCAGCTGATCATGGACTCGCTGCGCTACTGGGTCACCGAGATGCACGTCGACGGCTTCCGCTTCGACCTCGCCTCCGCCCTGGCCCGCGAGCTGCACGCCGTCGACCGGCTGGCCACCTTCTTCGACCTCGTGCACCAGGACCCGGTCGTCAGCCAGGTGAAGCTGATCGCCGAGCCCTGGGACGTCGGCGAGGGCGGGTACCAGGTCGGCAACTTCCCGGCCCTGTGGACCGAGTGGAACGGCAAGTACCGCGACACGGTCCGCGACTTCTGGCGCGGCGAAGGCGGCACGATCGGGGAGTTCGCCGACCGCATCTCCGGCTCCTCCGACCTCTACCAGCACTCGGGCCGGCGACCGGTGGCCAGCATCAACTTCGTCACCGCGCACGACGGCTTCACCATGCGCGACCTCGTCTCCTACAACGAGAAGCACAACGAGGCCAACGGTGAGGGCAACAACGACGGCGAGAGCCACAACCGCAGCTGGAACTGCGGGGTCGAGGGCGAGACCGACGACCCCGACGTGCTGGCCTGCCGGGCCCGCCAGCAGCGCAACTTCATCACCACCCTGATGCTGAGCCAGGGCGTGCCGATGCTGCTGCACGGTGACGAGCTCGGCCGCTCGCAGGGCGGCAACAACAACGGCTACTGCCAGGACTCGCCGCTGACGTGGATCGACTGGGAGAACGTCGACGAGGGGCTGCTGGAGTTCACCAAGAAGGTCACCAAGCTCCGCGCCGACCACCCGACGTTCCGCCGTCGCCGGTTCTTCCACGGCCGGCCGGTCCGCCGCGGACTGGGCGACCCGGTGCCCGACATTGCCTGGCTCGCCCCGACCGGCGAGGAGATGGCCGACGAGGACTGGGACGCCGCCTACGCCAAGTCGCTGGCGGTCTACCTCAACGGCGTCGGGATCCGGGAGACCGACGAGCGCGGCGAGTACGTCTCCGACGACCACTTCTACCTGGCGTTCAACGCCTCGCACGAGCCGATCGAGTTCACCCTGCCCAGCGCCGACTACTCGCGGAGCTGGACGCCGGTGCTCGACACCGCCGAGATGCACGAGGTGGAGCCGGTCGAGGTGAAGCCCGGCGAGACGGTGACCGTGCAGGCCCGCTCGATCATCGTCCTGACGGGTCCCGCCCAGTGAGCGAGCCCATCCAGGTGCCCGGGGACGAGCGTCGCCGCGCGGACCCCACGGCGACGTACCGGCTGCAGGTGCACGCCGGCTTCCCGCTGCAGGACGCCGCCGAGGTCGCGGGCTACCTCGCGAACCTCGGCGTCACCCACGCCTACTCCTCCCCGCTGCTCCGCTCGGCCGAGGGCAGCAACCACGGGTACGACACCGTGGACCACGCGCACATCGACGAGGCGCGGGGCGGGCAGGCAGGCTTCGACCGGTTCGTCGCCGCGCTGCACGAGCACGGGCTCGGGCTGGTGCTCGACCTGGTGCCCAACCACATGGGCGTCGACGACCCGGCGGCGGCGCCGTGGTGGTGGGACGTGCTGCAGCACGGCCGGGACAGCGCGCACGCGGACGCCTTCGACATCGACTGGGACTTCGGCGGCGGGAAGGTCCGCATCCCCGTCCTGGGCTCCGCGGACGACGTCGAGAAGCTCGAGGTGGTGGACGGGGAGCTCCGCTACTACGACAACCGCTTCCCCATCGCCCCCGGAACCGGGGACGGAACGCCGCAGGAGGTGCACGCGCGGCAGCACTACGAGCTGGTGGACTGGCGCCGCGCGGACAGCGATCTGAACTACCGGCGCTTCTTCGCGATCAACACGCTCGCCGGGCTGCGGGTCGAGGACCCGGCGGTCTTCCAGGCCACGCACGAGCTGGTGCTGCGACTGGTGCACGACGGCGCCGTCGACGGGCTGCGCATCGACCACCCGGACGGGCTGGCCGACCCGAAGGGCTACCTGGACCGCCTGGCCCAGGCGTCGGACGGCCGGTGGACGGTCGTGGAGAAGATCCTCGAACCCGGGGAGGACCTCCCCGAGAGCTGGGCGACGGCGGGGACGACGGGTTACGACGCCCTCGCCGAGGTGGACGAGGTGCTCGTCGACCCGGCCGGGGAGCCGGCGCTGACCGCGCTGGACACCGAACTCGCCGGCCGGCGGGTCGACTACGCCCAGCTGGTCCACGACTGCAAGCGCGAGGTCACCGACGGGATGCTCGGCTCGGAGGTCGCCCGGCTGGTCCGGGTCATCGGCGCGCTCGGAGGGGCGGGCGGCGGCGCGGTCGACCGGGAGCAGGAGACCGAAGCGCTGGCCGAGCTGCTCGCCTCCTTCCCGGTCTACCGGAGCTACCTGCCCGACGGCCGGGAGCACCTGGACCGGACCGTGGCCGCGGTCCGGGAACGCCGCCCCGACCTGGCGCCGGCGCTGGAGGCGCTGCACCCGGTGCTCTCGCAGGCCGGTACCGAGGCGGCCATCCGCTTCGAGCAGACCAGCGGGCCGGTCATGGCCAAGGGTGTCGAGGACAGCGCGTACTACCGGTGGGCGCGCTTCGCGGCGCTGAACGAGGTGGGCGGTGACCCGGCCCGCTTCGGCAGCACGGTGGCCGAGTTCCACGAGGCACAGCGCCGGCGGCTGGCGTTGCGGCCGCGGTCGATGACCACGCTGTCCACGCACGACACCAAGCGCAGCGAGGACGTGCGCGCCCGGCTGGCGGTACTCGCCGAGCTCCCCGCCGACTGGGCGCGGCTCGTGCGGGGCTGGATCACCCGGCACCCGCTGGCCGACCGCTCGCTGGCCCACCTGGTGTGGCAGAACCTGGTCGGCGCGTGGCCGCTCTCCCGGGAGCGGGCGCACGCCTACGCGGAGAAGGCGGCCCGCGAGGCCGGCACCTCGACCACCTGGACCGCTCCGGACCAGGAGTTCGAGGAGCAGCTGCACGCCCTGGTCGACGCCGCCTTCGACGACCCCACGACGCGGTCGGAGATCGACGCCTTCGTCACCCGGATCGCGCCGCTGGGCTGGTCGAACTCGCTGACCCAAAAGCTCCTGCAGCTGACGATGCCCGGTGTCCCCGACGTCTACCAGGGCACCGAGCTGTGGGACTTCTCGCTGGTCGACCCGGACAACCGCCGCCCCGTGGACTACGCCCTGCGCCGGCAGCTGCTCGCCCGGCTCGACGGCGGGGAGGTGCCCGCGGTGGACGAGTCCGGCGCGGCGAAGCTGCTGGTCGTGTCGCGCACCCTGCGCGCCCGCCGGGACCACCCCGAGTGGTTCACCGCCTACGAGCCGGTGGCGGTCACCGGGGCGGCGGCCGACCACGTGATCGCCTACGACCGCGGCGGTGTCGTCGTGGTCGGCACGCGGCTGCCGGCGAAGCTGGCGCAGGACGGCTGGGGCGACACCGCGCTCCAGCTGCCGAACGGCGCGTGGCGGGACCTGCTCACCGGTGGACGGGCGGTCTCGGACGTCGCCGGTGTCGCTGCCGACGTCGTGCTCTCCCGGCTGCCGGTGGCGCTGCTCGTGCAGGAGTAGGCGGCACCGCCGGTGGCGCCGGAGCATCCTCCCGCGCCACCGGCCGACGTCACGACACCATCCGGGCCTCGGGCGGTGCGGTCGCACCACGCCGCCGGGGTCCTGGCTCCGGCACCGGGTGCGGTGCCGTCGGCAGGGACCAGTGCTCCCCGAGCCAGGCATCGAACGAACGGGGCTCGTACCGCATCGTGCCCCCGCTCGGGTACGGCGTGAACTCGCCGAACCAGACCGCGTCCCCCGTGGTGTAGAGGTCGACCCGCATGAAGTCGAAGGACCGCCCGAGGACCCGCGCGGCGTGCAGCATGGCGGCCAGGTTCTCCGGCGCCGCCATCGGCGGCCCGCACGGGACGACGAGCTGGACGGGGATCTGCTCCCACTCGGGGGTGTAGTAGCTGCGCGTCTGCTCGCGCGTGAACCTGCCCCGGTCCACCTGGATCGCGGCGACCTCGCCGTCGAAGACGAAGAACTTGAAGTCGTCCAGGCGCGCTCCCCCGGCGATGTGCTCCTCGAGCACGAACAGCTTGCGCGCCCTGCTGTAGGCCCACTCCCCCAGCAGCGCGCTCTGGTCGTCCCGCAGCCACTCCCGCGTCGCCGCCACGGTCGACGCGTCGATCACCTCCGAGGCCGCCCCGAAGCGCACCAGGCCGCTGCGGTGGTTCGGCTTGAGCACCCACGGGCGGTCGAACGAGCGACCGACCACCTCGCCCAGGTCCTCGCCCCACCACAGGGTCTCGGGCACCAGCACGCCGGCCTCCTGCTGGAGGCAACGCGCGTGCTCCTTCATCGCCAGCTTGTCGCAGGTCCACTCCAGCTCGGGCCGGCGGTCCCGGAGGATGCGCCAGCTGACCTTGTCCGTGAACGTCCGCGGGTCGCGGAGCCGAGGGAGGCGCCGCTGCCCGGCCAGGTAGAGGTACCGCCGCCGGGCGGCCGGCGGCAGGAAGCCGGCGAACCGGCGGTGCGCGGGCTGCAGGTACGAGCGGAGAACCGCGTTGAGCTGGCTCCGGGGCATCACGAACTCCTTCCGCGCGGGGCACCTGTTCGTCCGACGTTCTCCTGACCGTGGTGGACACAGGTATCCCACCGTGGCCGAGAGGCTAGTGCGGACAACGCCCCCCCACCTCCCTCCATCGAGCGAGAGCCGCCGGCGGGCTGGGCCACGTGCCCCGTCGAGGCGGTTTCCCCGGCGAGCGGGGATCGCTCAGGGAGCAGGCGGCATTACGCGGCCGTCGGACCGCAGGTGGCTCAGGTGGTCACGACAGCGAGGTGCCCGGCCGGTGCTCGGCGAGGTCGACCGGTCGTCGGGCGAGCCGGACGGTCGACCGGGACACCGAGATCATCGCCGCCAGGAAGACGATGGCACCGGCCATCTCCAGTGACTCCTCGATCGAGGAGGCCACGACGAACGCCAGGCTGCCCTTCTGGCCACCGTTGAGGTCGTAGGCGAGGCCGCCGATGGCCTCGACGCCCATCGCCCCTCCGACGTACAGCACGGCGGCGATCACGACGAGTCGACCGATGGAGGTGGGCAGCGCGCGCAGGAATCCGAGGTAGGCCAGCGCGAAGGCGACGACGACGGGCGCCGCGACCAGGATCCAGCCGAACGAGAAGATGCCGCGGGCGTCGATCAGCGAATCGACCACCACCTCGGCCGATTCGTGCAACCTGGCCGCCTCGTCGGCGGAGAGGTAGGCGAAGGCGACGGCGAGGAACGCCCAGTGCCGCCACCACCTGTCCTCCGCGGTGCGACGGTCCACCGCGATCCCCCAGACGACCAGGGCCGAGAGCAGCAGGATCGTCGCGGACAGCCAGGACGCCAGATTGGCCTCCTGGTCGACGCTGAAGATCCGCAGCAGGCCCTGGAAGCCGAAGAAGACCGGCTGCCGCACGCCGCTGTCGAGCTCGGCCGCGTTCGCCGGCTGGGCCGCGACCACCCGCAGCACGAGGCTCACGATGTTGATGACGATCGCGGCCACGCTGAGCGCGGAGAGCAAGCGTCGGGTGTTGCCGATCGGCACCATCGTGACCGTCTCCCGCCATCTCGAGCCCCATGGGCAGTCATCGATCCGGCGACCCTAGCCCCGGCCTCTCCCGGGTCCGTCCCCGGTCGCGTCCCGGGTGGATGCGGACGGCGGGGGGGGCACCCGCTGGCCGTCGCCCCCGAGCTGCGGCTGCCCCCGCGGTCGCCGGACAAGCCGGGCGGCCCACCGTGGGTAGCATCCGGCTGCGTGACCGGAGGACGAGACGCGGAGCGGGTGCGGCTGCTGTGGACCGGCGGCTGGGACTCGTCGTTCCGGCTGCTGCACCTGATGCTCGTCGAGCGACGCCCGGTGCAGCCGATCTACGTGATCGACACCGGTCGACCGAGCACGCTCTTCGAGCTCCGCGCCATGGAGGCGATGCGTGCAGGGGTGCTCGCACGACTGCCGGACCCGTCCCTCCTGGCCCCCACCGCATTCGTCCTGGCGAGCGACCACCCGCCCGGTCCGCGTGACGCGGCGATCGGGGAGCGTCTGCGCCGGGAGACGACGATGGGCACCCAGTACGTCTGGCTGAGTGGTCCTGCCGAGGCGCTCGGGTGGTCGGACGTCGAGCTCTGCATCGAGCGTTACGAGTCCGGCCTCAGCGACTGGCAGCGCAGGGTGTTCGACGAGCCGGGGCAGCTCAACGGCTCGCCGGAGTCGGAGCTCTTCCGGTTCTGGTCGTTCCCCGTGATCCACCTGACCAAGGAGGAGATGCGGCAGATCGCGCGGGCCCACGGCTTCCTGGACCTGCTCCTGCTGCGCTGGTTCTGCTTCCGCCCGCTGGACGGCAAGCCGTGCGGCCGGTGCCGGCCCTGCCGGCTGACGCACGACGAAGGCGTCCGGTTCGCCAATCCCGTCCTGGTCACGGTGCGCGACCTCGGCCGCAAGACCAGGAAGGCGCTGCGGGAACCCGCCGCGGCGCTGGACGTGCTGCGCCGACGCTGACCTCAGGACGAGAGCTCCGGCACCGACCACCGCGCCCCGAGCCACTCGTCGAACTCGGTCGGCTCGAACGGGGTGACGCCGCCGCCCGGGTACGGCGTGAGCTCGCCGAACCAGACCGTGTCCCCCGTGGTGTAGAGGTCGACCCGCATGAAGTCGAAGGGCTGGGCGAGCACCTCTGCCGCGCGCAGCATCGCGGCCAGGTTCTCCGGGGCTGCCGTCGGTGGCCCGCTCCGCACGGTCTTCTGCACGGGGAGGTGCTCCCAGTCGGGCGTGTAGAAGTTCCTCGCCTGTCCCGTCGTGAACCTGCCCCGATCCACCTGGATCGCGGCGACCTTCCCGTGGAAGACGAAAAACTTGTAGTCGTCCAGCGGTTCGCCGGCGGCGATGTCCTCCTCGACCAGGAACAGCTTCCGGGCCTGGCTGTAGGCCCACTCCCCCAGCAGCACCCCCTGGTCGTCCCGCAACCAGTCCCGCGTCGCCGCCACCGTCGCGGCGTCGATCGTCTGCGCGGCCGCCCCGAACCGCACCAGCCCGCTGCGGTGGTTCGGCTTGAGCACCCACGGGCGGTCGAACGCCCGCCCGACCACTGCGCCCAGGTCGTCGCCCGCCCACAGCGTCTCGGGCACGGCGATCCCTGATCGGCCCTGCAGCTGGCTGACGTGCTCCTTCGCCGCCAGCTTGTCGCAGGTCCACACCAGCTCGGGCCGCCGGTCGTTCAGGATGCGCCAGTTGACCTTCTCCGAGAACGTCCGCGGGTCCCGCAGCCGAGGCAGCCGCCGGTGTCCGGCCAGGTACAGGTACCGCCGCCGGGCAGTCGGCGGCAGCAGCCCCGCGACCCGGCGGTGCGCCGGCTGCAGGTACGAGCGGAGAACGGCGTTCAGCCGACTACGGGGCATGGTGAAGTCCTCCTGCGCGGGACGCCGGCATCTCCGGCGGCCGTCTCTCCGTGGCGGACACGGGTACCCCGCGGCCGCGGAGGTGCTGGGGAAAGGTCCCGTCCCGGCGCCCCCGCCGCGGTGGACGCACGCCGAAGGGAGGATCCGGACCGCTCAGAAGCGGATCGCGTCGATCACCTTCGCACGGACGGCGATGATCGCCGGCAGCAGCCCGGCGAGCGCGCCCACCGCCGTCGCGGCCACCAGGCCTTCCACCGCCGCGGCGACCGGGAAACCGGGGGCGTCGGCGAGCGGGATGCCATCGTTGAGCCACTGCTCGAGCGGCAGGTTGCGCACCAGCACGATCGACGCACCCACCGCGGCGACGCCGGCGAGCGCGGTCGCGCAGACGCTCTCCAGCATCACCGCGGAGAAGATCCGGCCGGACGTCGCCCCGAAACTGCGCCGAACGCCGATCTCGCGGATCCGCTGCCGCACGGTGACCAGCCCGATGTTGAGCACCCCGAGACCACCGAGCACCAGCACGACGATGCCGGCCCCACGGATGGCCAGCCGCAGCATGGCCAGGGTCTCCTCCATCCCGGAGGCGTCCTGCCGGAAGGTGTCCACCTGCACCCCGCCCAGCGCGGCACCGAGATCGCGGGACACCGTCTCCATCACCTGCTCGGCCTGGTCCGGCGGCACCCACAGCTCCAGCGTGCTGGGCCCGCCGTACATCGCCTGGGCAGGATCGACCGCGCCGGCGTCGTCCCACGCCCCACCGGACCGGTCGACGCGGTAGACGATGGGCTCGGTACCCCACCCTTCGCGGACGACGCCCACGATGGTCGCCCGCACCGGGGCCGGCCCGCCCAGGACCACGGTGGGCCGGGCCGACAGGTCGGGGACGCCGAGGACCTCGAGGAACGCCTCGTTGACCACGAGCGCCGGGCTCAGGGACGTGCGGTCGCCCTCCCGGAACCACCGGCCCTGCACCGGCTCCTTGCGGTGCAGCCCGCCGAAGGACGGCGACACCCGCATCGTCTGCACCCGCTGGGTGCCCCCGGGCAGCCGGTAGAGCCCCTCGCCGTAGGAGATGCTGGCCGCCGTCGCGATGTCGTAGCGGTCCACCAGGTCGGCCACGGCGGCGTCCCACTCCGCCGGGTCGGGCGGCATGCCGGTCACCGGGTCGTAGGCGTTGACGGCGACCGTCGCCGGCCGGCCCGAGCCGCGCTCGGCGGACTCCTGCTGCACCTGGGCCACGATGAGCCCGAGCGCCGTCACCGTGGTCATCGCGAAGACCGCCAGGAACACCCCGACCAGGGACAGGACCACGCGGCTCTTGTGGACCCGCACCTCGTCCCAGGCCTCCGACAGCGCGCCGAGGACGCCGGTCACGCGGTGCCCCGGTCGGCGGTCGCGGCGTCGAGGGCGCCGACCTCGACCAGCGGGGAGAGCCGGCCCCCGTCGAGCCGGAACCGCCGGTCGGCCAGCGCGGCCACCGAGAGGTCGTGCGTGATGGTGACGAGCGCGGCACCGTTCTCCGCGGTGGCCCGGGCGAGCAGGTCCATCACCTGTGCCCCGGTCTCCACGTCGAGCGCGCCGGTCGGCTCGTCGGCCAGCACGACCCGCGGCGCGCGGACCAGCGCCCGGGCGATCGCGACCCGCTGCTGCTCCCCACCGGAGAGCCGTTCGGGGACCTGGTCGGCCCGGGCGCCCAGACCGACCCGGTCGAGCATCTCGACCGCGGTGCGGCGGCGCCGCAGGAACTCGCGGCCGCGGGCGTACAGCAGGGGGGCGGCCACGTTCTCCACCGCGGTCCGTCTCGGGAGCAGGTTGAACTGCTGGAAGACGAAGCCGAAGACCTCGCCGCGCAGCCGCGAGCGGCGGCGGGCCCGGAGGTGGTCGGTGGGCTCGCCGTCGAGGAGGTAGCTGCCGGCGGTGGGGGCGTCCAGCAGGCCGAGGATGTTCAGCAGCGTCGACTTGCCCGACCCCGAGCGGCCGACGATCGACACGTGCTCGCCGGGCGCCACGTCGAGGTCGACGCCGGTGAGGATCGGCAGCACGGTGCCGTCCGGGAGGCCGACCTCCCGGCTGACGCCGCGCAGGGACAGCAGGCTCATCCGTACGGCCCGCCCATCATCGGGTCGTCCACCGAGTCGTCGGGCACCGGCACGAACTGCAGCACCTGCTCGCCCTCCGCCACGCCGTCCCGGACCTCGATCTGGTCGCCGTCGCTGAGCCCGAGGGCGACCGACCGCTGCTCCTGGGCGCCGTCGGCGCCGACGACCCAGACGTTGCCCTGCTGCACCGAGCCCTGCACCGCGGTGATCGGCACGACCAGGACCCCCTCGGCGGTGCCGGCGGCGACCGCGACCGTCGCCGCCATGCCGGCGAACACGGTGACCTCCGGCGGCACCGCGCAGCGGGCGGTGGTGCCGCCGGACTGCGCCGGCACGGGGAATCCGCCGGCGTCGTCCCCTGCCGCCGCCGGCGCTCCCGCACCGAGCGCCAGCGCGGTGCAGGTGAACGGCGCGGGGCCGCCCTGCACCGTCACCTCCGCGGTGGAGGGCGGCGCCAGCAGCCGGAACTGCTCTGCCTGGGTCAGCGAGGCCGTGACCGACAGCGTGCCCGGGGAGATCTCGCCGAGCTCGTCGCCCACCGACACCACCTGGTCGACGAGCGCGTCCATCGCCGTCACGGTGCCGCCGCTGGGGGCGGGCACGGTGACCGTCCGGACCTTCGGCGGCCGCGGGGTGACCGTGGGATTGCCCTCGGCGTCGGTGCCGGTGACCGGCTCCTGCTCCTCCTCGACCCGGATCTCCAGCACCGCCTGCCCGGCCGCGAGCGTCCCGCCCCGCGGGACGAGGACCCGCCGCACCGTGCCGGCGGCGGTCGCACGGACCGGCACCGGGTCGTCGGCGACGACGGTGCCCGCCACCGTGACCGTGTTGGCCACCGTGCCGCGGGCGACCGGGACCACCGGGGCGGTGAGGTCGAGCGTCGGCGCGCCCGGCCCGGCCGGGCCGCCGCCGGTCCCGCCGCCCCGGAAGGCGAGCACCACGAGCGCCACGGCGATGACCGACCACACCAGGAGCCGCAGGGCGGGGAAGACCAGGGTGCGGACCGTGCCCACGGGCGACCTCCGATGAACGGGTACCCACCGGTACCGGTGGTGCGGGACGATAACGCGTGCCCGGCCGGTCACGGCCCGTTCCGGTCGCGCCACGCGGCGCGGGTTCCCGCGGGCGCCCCGGTGCGGCCCTCGGCGTGGGCGCCACGGGGAGCAGCTGCCGGTCGCGGCCGATCGCGTGGTTGGGCGGCGGCGGTGCGGGCATGAAGCTCGCGCCTGGAACCCCTCGGCCAGGTCCGTCCCGCCCGCCCCCCTGGAGGCCCCCGCATGTCCGCACCCGTCGAGTTCTCCGTCTGGGCCCCGCTGCCCGAGCGCGTGCGGGTCCAGGTCGACGGCACCGTCCACGACATGCGCCGGGACGAGGGCGGCTGGTGGTGCGCCGAGGTGGAGGCCGGGCCGGAGGCCGACTACGGCTTCCTCGTGGACGACGACAGCACGCCCCGCCCCGACCCGCGGTCCCGTCGCCAGCCCGAGGGCGTGCACGGGCTGTCCCGCCGGTTCGACCCGTCCGCCCACCGCTGGGGCGACGGTGCGTGGACCGGCCGCCAGCTCGCCGGCGGCTCCGTCTACGAGCTGCACGTGGGCACCTTCACCCCGGAGGGGACGCTGGACGCCGCGGTCGCGCGGCTGGACCACCTGGTCGACCTCGGGATCGACTTCGTCGAGCTGCTGCCGGTCAACGCCTTCGACGGCACCCACAACTGGGGCTACGACGGCGTCCTCTGGTACGCGGTGCAGGAGACCTACGGCGGCCCCGCCGCCTACCAGCGCTTCGTCGACGCCTGCCACCAGCGCGGCCTGGGCGTGATCCAGGACGTCGTCTACAACCACCTCGGCCCGTCGGGGAACTACCTGCCGCTGTTCATGCCGATCTTCAGCGAGGGCGGCGCGAACACCTGGGGCGAATCGGTCAACCTCTCGGGGCCGGACTCCGACGAGGTGCGCCGCTACATACTCGACAACGCGCTGATGTGGCTGCGCGACATGCACGTCGACGGGTTGCGGCTGGACGCCGTCCACGCCCTGGTCGACGAGCGGGCCACCCACCTCCTGGAGGAGATGGCGCAGGAGGTGGACCGCCTCTCGGCGGCCGTCGGGCGGCCGCTGACCCTGATCGCGGAGAGCGACCTCAACGACCCCCGGATGGTGACCCCGCGGGTGGCGGGCGGCACGGGCATCCATGCCCAGTGGAGCGACGACTTCCACCACGCGCTGCACGCCACGCTGACCGGCGAGGACCAGGGCTACTACCGGGACTTCGCCCAGGCCGGGCTGGGCGGCCTGGCCAAGACCCTCACCGGCGCCTTCTTCCACGACGGCGCGTGGTCGAGCTTCCGGCGCCGGCACCACGGCCGGCCGGTGGACACCGCACGGCTGCCGGGCTGGAAGTTCGTCACCTACCTGCAGGACCACGACCAGATCGGCAACCGCGCCGTGGGCGACCGAATCTCGGCCTCCCTCTCCCCCGGGCTGCAGGCCGTCGGTGCGACGCTCGTGCTGACCAGCCCGTTCACCCCCATGCTGTTCATGGGCGAGGAGTGGGGCGCCGCCACGCCGTGGCAGTTCTTCACCAGCCACACCGACCCCGAGATCGGCCGGGCGACGGCGGAGGGGCGCAAGGGCGAGTTCGCCGAGCACGGCTGGGACGCCGACGAGGTGCCCGACCCGCAGGACCCCGAGACCTTCACCCGGTCGAAGCTGGACTGGTCGGAGCTGGGCGCGGAGCCCCACGACCGGCTGCTGGCCGTGCACCGCTCGCTGCTCGCCCTGCGCCGGGCGCACCCGGACCTGGTGGACGCCGACCTCTCCGCCGTGCAGGTCAACTGGGACGACGCCGACCGCTGGCTGGTCGTGCACCGGGGCTCCCTGCGGGTGGTGGCGAACCTGGCGGACCAGCCGCGGGAGATCGACCTCGACGCGCCGGCCGGTGACGTGCTGTTCGCGACCGGTGAGCTGCCGGACCTCGACGGACGCACGGTGACGCTGCCCCCGGAGAGCGCGGCCGTGCTCGGCACGCGCTGACGTGCGCCGGCTGTTCCCCGAGCCGGCCGAGCTCGACGACGCCGGCCTGGTCGAGGCCTACCGCTGCCCGCCGGGGCGGTGGCTGCGGATGGACTTCATCGCCTCGCTCGACGGCGCCATCACCGTCGGCGGGGTGAGCGCCGGCCTGGGCTCGCCCGGCGACCGCCGGGTGTTCCGCGCGCTGCGGGCGCTCGCCGACGTCGTCCTCGTCGGGCACGGCACGGCGGCGACCGAGGGCTACCGGCCGGTGCTGCCCGACTCGCCGGTCGGCCGGCTGCGGGAGTCCCTCGGCCGCACGCCCGCGATGCCGGTCGCCGTGGTGTCCCGGCGGGCGTCGCTGGACCCCGCGAGCAGGCTGGTGGCCGACGCCCTCCGCCCGACCGTCCTGGTCACCTGCGCGGCGGCCGACCCCGGCCGCCGCTCGGCGCTGGCCGATGCCGGTGTCGACGTGCTGGTCTGCGGCGACGACGACGTGGACCTGCCCGCCGCCCTGGAGGCGCTCGCCGGGCGCGGGCTGGAGCAGGTGACCTGCGAGGGCGGCCCGCAGCTGCTGCGCACCGCGCTGGCGGCCGGGGTCGTCGACGAGCTGGACCTGTCGGTGTCACCGGCGCTGGTCGGTGGCGAGGCCCGGCTGCTCGACGCAGCCCTGCCGGCACCGGTGCGGTTGACGCTGCGCCAGGTGCTCGAGGAGGACGGGATGCTCTTCACCCGGTACGGCGTGGACGGCGCGTCGGTCGCGTAGGGAGGAACCGTCGGCCCGGGGTCACGCCCGGACGACGGCGACGGTCCCGCGCACGACGGCGCCGTCCGCCGCGGTCCACCCGGCCTCGATCGAGCCGGCGCCCTCCCCCGGTGCGCCATCGCCGGGCTGCAGCACCCGGACGAACTCGACCGAGCCGGTGGCCTCCGGCGCGCCGGCACCGGTCCAGCGGCGCGCCACCGAGGGATCGGGTGTGTCGCTGTCGTCCTGGTGCTGCGCCTCGGCCGCCCCCGCGACGAAGGCCCGCACCTGCGCGACGGCGACCGGGTCGTGCGCGGCGTCGTAGATCCAGCGCGTGCCGAGGACGCCGTGCTCGGACGTGCCGAGCAGCCCCTCCTCCGCCCCGGCGAGGGGTGCGCCGCGATAGCTCAGCGGCACGAAGTAGGTCGTCTCCCGCCCCGGGGGGCCGTCGGCGACCACGATGAACTCGAGCCCGACCTCGCCCGCGGGGTCGTCCAGCCGGAACCCCCCGGCGCGCCGCAGCGCCGGCGGTGCGCCCGGCGGGCGGTACCAGGGCTGGCGGGGCAGCCACCCGCCGATCAGCTCGAGCTTGGTCGGCACCATCGTCGTCCGGTGGATCGTCGCCATGGCCCCATCCTGCTCCCGTGGACGGCACCGCAGCAGGTGGCGTGCGAGGGTGGGGCGACGGACGAGGCCCGCGAGCCGGTACGAGGAGAGCCCGTGGAACCGCTGGACCGGGATGGCATCGCCGGGCGTCTCGCCGGCTTCCCGCGGGTGGCCGCGGACCGGCCCGAGCTGAAGCAGGCGGCCGTCGCCGTGTGCGTGACCGTCCGCGACGGCGTTCCCTGCCTGGTGATCACCCGCCGCGCCGCGGGGCTGCGGGCGCACGCGGGTCAGTGGGCGCTGCCCGGCGGGCGGCTCGACGCCGGTGAGGGCCCCGTCGAGGGCGCCCTCCGCGAGCTGCGCGAGGAGGTCGGGCTCGACCTGGGGCCCTCGGCCGTCCTCGGGCTGCTCGACGACTACGTGACGCGCTCGGGCTACGTGATGACACCGGTGGCCTGCTGGGCCGGTCCGGTGGACCGCCTCACCGGGTCCGAACGCGAGGTGGCCGCCGTCCACGAGGTGCCACTGGCCGAGCTCGACGTCGACCCGGTCGTCGAGACCATCCCCGAATCCGAGGCGCCGGTGATCCGGCTGCCGCTGCTGGGCGGCCACGTGCACGCGCCCACGGCGGCGGTGGTCCACCAGTTCTGCCGGATCGCCTGCCGCGGCGAGGTGCAGCGGGTCGTCCACTACGAGCAGCCGGTCTTCGCCTGGCGCTAGCCGTGGCCACCGCCGCGACGCGGCCGCCGCCGGTGCGATGGTGCTGCTTGACTGACCGGCATGGATCTGCCCGTGCAGCCGCCGGTGAAGCCGATGCTGGCCAAGGCCGCGACGAAGGTGCCGACCGGCGACGACTGGTTCTACGAGCCCAAGTGGGACGGCTTCCGCTGCATCGTGTTCCGCGACGGCGACGAGGTCGAGCTGGGCAGCCGCAACGAGCGCCCGCTCACCCGCTACTTCCCCGACGTCGTGGCGGCGGTCAAGGCCAACCTGCCGGAGCGCTGCGTCGTCGACGGCGAGATCATCGTGCCGCGGGGCGACCGGCTGCACTTCGAGGCGCTGCTGCAGCGCATCCACCCCGCCGAGTCCCGCGTCACCCTGCTCGCCGAGCAGACGCCGGCGTCGTTCGTGGCGTTCGACCTGCTGGCCGTGGGCGACGAGTCGCTGCTCGAGACGCCGTTCGCCGACCGGCGGGCCCGGCTGGAGACCGCGCTGGCCGGCGCCCGGGCGCCCGTGTACCTGACCGGCGTCACCCGCGACCCCGCCACCGCCGAGCGCTGGTTCGAGACCTTCGAGGGCGCCGGCCTGGACGGCGTCGTCGCCAAGTCGGCCGCCCTGCCCTACGGCCCCGACCAGCGGCTGATGACCAAGGTGAAGCACGTGCGGACGGCGGACTGCGTCGTCGCGGGTTTCCGCTGGCACAAGAGCGGGCCGATCGTCGGCTCGCTGCTGCTCGGGCTCTACGACGGCGGCGAGCTGCAGCACATCGGCGTCGCGGCGTCCTTCCCGATGAAGCGCCGGGCCGAGCTGGTCGAGGAGCTCGCGCCCTACCGCGCCGAGGCGCTCGACGGCCACCCCTGGCAGGACTGGGCGAACGCCCAGGTGCAGGCCGACGGCGAGCAGCGGATGCCCGGAGCGGTGAGCCGGTGGAACGCGAAGAAGGACCTCTCGTGGGTCCCGCTGCGGCCGGAGCTGGTCGTGGAGATCAAGTACGACCAGCTCGAGGGCCGTCGACTCCGTCACACCGGTCAGTTCCTCCGCTGGCGACCCGACCGCGACCCCCGCAGCTGCACGTACGACCAGCTCGAGGTGCCGGTCCGCTACGACCTGGGCGAGGTCCTGGAGGGCTGAGACGGTGCTCCGTGGCGGCCTTCCTGCAGGGGCCCGCCGCGAGCGTGCGAGCGGTGGGGGGCAGAAAGGTCCCTATGCTCGTGATCATGCGTCTGCACCGAGGCCTCCCGGCCGCCGCGTCCGGCCTGCTGCTGGCCTTGCCCCTCGCGCTGAGCGGCTGCACGTCGTTCGGGGAGAGCGCCGAGGAACCGGCGGCGACCACCACGGCACCGGCCGAGCCCGAGGCGGCGCCGATCGAGTGGACCGACTGCGACGCGCAGATCGAGCCGCTGATCGAGGGCCAGCCCGGCAGCGAGCGCGACATCGCCTTCGAGTGCGGCCGCACCGACGTGCCGATCAGCTACGACGAGCCCGGGGGCGCCACGCTGCCGCTCTTCCTGGTGCGCGCCGTGCTGGCCGGGCAGACCGACCGCATCGGCTCCCTCATGGTCAACCCCGGTGGACCGGGCGGCTCCGGCGCGGACGCCGCCATCGGGCTGGCGCTCACCCTCCCCGAGGACGTGCTGCGCCGCTTCGACGTCGTCGGCTTCGACCCGCGCGGCGTGGGTCTGTCCACACCCGTCGAGTGCATCCCGAAGGAGCTCAAGGACCGCGCGATCGCCGCGGAGCCCCGCCCCACCACCGACGAGCAGCTCGACAGCGTCTTCGCGCTCTCCCGCGAGATCGCCGAGGGCTGCGCCGAGGAGTACGGCGAGGCGCTCGGCACGTTCAACACCGTGGACACCGCGCACGACATGGAGCGGCTGCGCGAGGCCCTGGGCGAGGAGCAGCTCAACTACCTCGGCTACTCCTACGGCACCACGCTGGGCTCCACCTACGCCGAGCTCTACCCCGACCGGGTGCGCGCCATGGTCCTCGACGCCGCGGTCGACCCCGACGACGACGCCATCGCCGAGGCGGAGGCCAGCGCCGCCGGGTTCGAGGCCGGCTTCGACGCCTTCGCCGAGAACTGCCGGGGCCTGATCGCCGGCTGCCCGCTGGGCGACGACCCCCGGCGCTTCCTCGAGGACCTGCTCGCGCAGGCGCAGGCCGCCCCGATCCCGAGCAGCGAGGAGGGCGAGACCCGGCAGGCCACGCCCGGCGTCGTCCTCACCGCGGTGCAGGCGGCGCTCTACGACACCGCGTCGTGGCCGCAGCTGGCGCAGGGGCTCGCCGCCGCCCGCGACGGCGACGCCCGGGCGCTCTTCTCGCTGGCCGACGACTACAGCGGGCGGCTGGAGGACGGGTCGTACTCCAACCTCCTCGACGCCAACGTGGCGATCAACTGCGCCGACACCGAGGAGACGGTGGAGGAGAGCCGGATCCGCCAGCTCGCCGCCGAGTGGGGCGAGCGGTACCCGCTCTTCGGCGCCGGTTCCGCCGCCGGGCTGTTCACCTGCTCGGTGTGGGAGGCCGACCGCACCCCCGTCCCGGAGCGCGACGCCGAGGGCAGCGCCCCGATCGTCGTCGTGGGCAACGCCGGTGACCCGGTGACCCCGCTGGCCGGCGCCGTGGACCTCGCGGAGGACCTCGACAGCGGCGTGCTGCTGACCTGGCAGGGGCAGGGCCACACCGCCTACCCCAAGACCGAGTGCGTCAACGGCGCGATCAACGCCTACCTCATCGACCTGGCGCCACCCATGGACGGGCTGACCTGTCCCGCGTGACACTCGTCGGCCCCGGAGCGAGCGGAGCAGCTGGATGGCCACGAGCAAGGACGCCGTCGTCCTCGACGTCGACGGGCACGAGGTGCGGGTGTCCAACCCGGAGAAGCCCTACTTCCCCGAGCGCGGGATCCGCAAGATCGACGTCGTGCAGTACTTCCTCGCCGTGGGCGAGGGGATCCTCTTCGCGCTGAAGGACCGGCCGACGACGCTGGAGCGCTGGCCCGGCGGCTACTCCCCCGACGCGAAGATGGCCACGCGGGCGGACACCCACGGCGACGCGTTCTACCAGAAGCGGGTGCCCAAGAACGCCCCGGACTGGGTGCCGACCGCGCACATCACCTTCCCCAGCGGACGCACCGCGGACGAGATCGCCCCGGACTCGGTCGCCGTCGTCGCGTGGTGCGCGAACCTCGGCACGCTCACGTTCCACCCCTGGCCGGTGGACAAGACCGACGTCGAGTCGCCGAACCAGATCCGCATCGACCTCGACCCCCAGCCGGGCACCGACTTCTCCGACGCGGTGTGGGTGGCGCCGCACGTGCGGGAGCTGCTGCACGAGTTGGGCATGGAGGGGTGGCCGAAGACCTCGGGCGGCCGCGGGGTGCACGTCTACGTGCCCATCCAGCCGCGCTGGACCTTCACCGACGTCCGCCGGGCGGTGATCGCCTTCGGCCGCGAGCTGGAACGCCGTCTCCCCGACCGCGTGACGATGTCCTGGTGGAAGGAGGAGCGCGGCGAGAAGATCTTCATCGACTACAACCAGATGGCCCGGGACCGCACGATCGCGTCCGCCTACTCGATCCGGCCCCGGCCGCACGCCCCCGTCTCCGCGCCGGTCGACTGGGACGAGCTGCCCGACGTGCACCCCACCGACTTCGACGTGCTGAGCATGCCGGCCCGCTTCGCGGCCGTGGGTGACAAGCACGCCGGGCTGGCCGAGCACGCCTTCGGCATCGAGCCGCTGCTGGAGCTGGCCGAGCGCCAGGCCGCCGACGACGGCCTCGGCGACCTGCCCTATCCACCGGACTACCCGAAGATGCCCGGGGAGCCCATGCGCGTGCAGCCCAGCCGCGCCCGCCGCACCGCCCCCACCGGGGACTGATCCCCGAGCGCCTCCACGGAGCCGGCGGTCACTGCGTTCACCGGATGCTCCTCTGCGGGTCGCCATGCCGTCCTCCCGGCGTCCTCCCCGGACACGACGCTGTCCGCCGGACACCCCACGTCGAGGAGGCACACGTGACCGGATCATCGAGTTCCCTGGACGGCTCGTCGGCCGAGGCCGCGCTGACCCGGAGGCGCCTGCTGCAGGCCGCCGCCGTGGTCGGGGCCGGCATCGGGGCGGGCACCGTGCTGGGCCCCGCCCCCCGGGCCTTCGCCGCGCCGGGCCTGGCCCGATCGCGGCCGGAGGTGCGCTGGGGCGTGCAGAGCGGGGACGTCACCGCGCGCTCGGCGGTCGTCTGGTCCAAGACCGACCGCCCCGCGCGCATGGTGGTCGAGGTGGCGGCGACCGAGGACTTCCGCACGCCCCGTGGCCGGTGGTCGGTCGACGTCGGGCCGCACACCGACCACACGGGCAAGGTGCTCCTCTCCGGCCTGCCGGCCGGGACCGAGCTGTTCTACCGGGTCAGCTTCGCCGAGCACGACGCGGGGCAGACCAGCGAGCCGCTGACCGGTCGGCTCCGCACCGCCCCGGGCGACCGCCGGGACGTGAGCTTCGCCTGGTCCGGGGACGTCGCCGGCCAGGGGTGGGGCATCAACCCCGACACCGGCGGCATGACCGGGTTCGAGGCGGTTCGCCGGCTCTCCCCGGACTTCTTCATCCACTCCGGCGACAGCGTGTACGCCGACGGACCGCTGGAGGAGCGCGTCGTCCTGCCCGACGGCACGGTGTGGCGCAACGTGGTCACCCCGGAGAAGAGAAAGGTCGCCGAGACGCTGGACGAGTACCGCGGCCAGTACCGGTACAACCTGCTCGACGACAACGTGCGGCGCTTCGCGGCGGAGGTCCCGCAACTGGTCCAGTGGGACGACCACGAGGTGACCAACAACTGGTACCCGGGCGAGGTGCTCACCGACGAGCGGTACACGGTCAAGGACGTCGACACGCTGGCCGCCCGCGGCCGGCGGGCGTTCCTCGAGTACATGCCCATCGGGGGCAAGCGGATCGACCGGGTGCTGCCGTACGGCCCGCTGGTGGACGTGTTCACCCTGGACCTGCGCACCTACCGCGGCCCCAACTCGCCCAACCTGGCGCAGGGTGGTCCCGAGGCCCGGATCTTCGGCACCAGCCAGCTGGGCCAGCTCGCCCGGCAGCTCCGCAACTCCCGGGCCCTGTGGAAGGTGATCGCCTCCGACATGCCGATCGGGCTGGTCGTGCCGGACGGGCCGGTGAACCACGAGGGCATCGCCAACCGCGACCCCGGTCTGCCCGCGGGCCGGGAGCTGGAGATCGCCCGCCTGCTGTCCGACCTCAAGCGGCACGGGGTCCGCAACGTCGTCTGGTTCACCGCCGACGTGCACTACACCGCGGCGCACCACTACGACCCGGCACGGGCGACGTTCACCGACTTCGACCCGTTCTGGGAGTTCGTGTCCGGCCCGCTGCACGCCGGCACCTTCGGCCCCAACGAGCTGGACCCCACCTTCGGGCCGCAGGTCGTCTTCAACCGGGCCGCCGACCGCCCGAACCAGCCGCCCAGCGACGGCCTGCAGTTCGTCGGCCACGTGCGCGTCGACGGGGGCAGCGGCACGATGACGGTGCAGCTGCGCGACGTCGCCGGCAACGTCCTGCACCAGACCGACCTGACCCCGGCCTGACCGGCTCCCGGGAGGCGGCCGCGAGCGCGGCCGCCTCCCGGGAACGCGTCCGTGCGGCCTCGGCCGCCCGCCGTCGCGGCGCGCCTCCGCGCCCCGCTCCTGCTGGTGGGCCGGTGCACGGCGAGTCGCCCCCTGGAGGTCACGAGGAGGTCACGGTGGTGCGGTCGACTCACCCCATGTCACTCCTCCCGTCGTCCCCGCGACGACCCCTCCTGGCCCTGGCCGCCGTCCCCGCCCTCCTGGCCCTGGTGGCGACCGCCGCCCCGGCCGCCGCCCAGTCCCCGCGCGACTTCGACCTGCAGGCGCACCGCGGTGGCCTCGCGCTCACCGTGGAGAACACCCTCCCGGCCTTCGCCAACGCCCTCGAACTGGGGGTCAGCACGCTCGAGCTCGACGTCCAGATCACCGAGGACCAGCAGGCCGTCGTCACCCACGACCGGCAGATCTCCGCCACCAAGTGCCAGGACACCGGGCCGGCCACCCCGGGCGACCCCGAGTTCCCCTACGTCGGCGACTACGTCCACACGCTGACCCTGGCGCAGGTGCGCACGCTGGACTGCGGGTCGCAGCGCCACCCCGCCCATCCGGAGCAGGAGCTGGCGCCGGGCGAGCCGATGCCCCTGCTGTCCGAGGTGTTCGACCTCGTCCGGGCCTACAAGGCCCGGCAGGTGACGTTCAACATCGAGACGAAGGTGGAGGCGGGAGCACCGCACGAGACGGCGCCCCGCGAGCAGTTCGTCCAGGTGGTCGCCGACCTCGTGATGCGGGCGAAGGTCGCCCGCCACGTGACGATCCAGTCCTTCGACTGGGGCGCGTTGATGCGGATGCGGGAGGTCGCGCCGAAGCTGCCGGTGGTCGCGCTCACCAACGGTCAGCAGTTCCTGCAGGCCGGCCAGCCGGGCGCCTCCCCGTGGCTCGGCGGCATCGACATCGACGACTTCATGACCGAGGGTCGTTCCCTGCAGGAGGCCTACGTCGCCGCGGCCGCCTCCTTCGGTGCCGACGCGGTCTCCCCCGTGCACGGCACGCCGCAGGGCGGCTCGGTCGCCGACGCGGGGTACGTGCCGTTCACCACGCCGGAGCTCGTCGACGCCGCGCACGCCGCCGGCATGGAGGTCGTCCCGTGGACGGTCAACGACCGCCCCACCATGGAGCACCTCGTCGGCATCGGGGTGGACGGGCTGATCACCGACCGGCCCGACCTGCTGCGCGAGGTCCTCGCCGAGCGCGGGTTCCGGCTGCCGCGGGCCTACCCGCCGCCGCGGACCGGCCGTTCCTGACCACTGCGCACCGCCCGCCGATGGCGGGCGGTGCGCCCGTCCGGGCGGCGGGGCCCGCCACGTCGTCGCGGCGGCCACGCCCCGCCCTGCCCCGGTCGGGTGACCGGAGCCGGTGAGCGTGCGCCCGTCCGATCAGCCGGCCAGCCGGTGCGCGGCCGGGCCCAGGGCGTGCACCGGCAGCGGGCCCCGCTGGGAGATCTCCTGCGCCAGCTGGGCGGCGGTCACCGCGGCGCGCAGCGCGTCGGCGGACTCGGCCAGCCGGTCGGCGAGGACCAGGTCCAGGTCGGCGTCGTGCAGGTCCTCGACGTCGCGGAGGAAGACGGCGCCGCTCGGAGCGGCGACGCGGGAGGAGACGGGCGAGGCGACGAGCGGGTGCATGGCGGTTCCTCCTGGATCGTGGTGCGCCGGATCCGTCCGGCAGGTGCCACCGTCGAGGAGCAGCCGCACGGCGGCGCCGAGAGAACCGCAGGAAAGCCGCAAGACCGCCCGGTCGCCGTACTGCGCGACCACGTCGCCGGCCGTGTCCGCCGCGGGGGCGGCACCCGTCCCCCCAACGGGTGAGCGCCGGCCCCCGGGCGGCTCCGGGCGCTCCAGCCGGGGGTAGCGGTGGTCGATGCAGGAGTCGACCACGGCGGAGGAGCACGGGTGAGGATCTGGTTGCTGGCGTACGGCGTGCTGTACGTCGTCGTGGAGATCGTCGGGCACCAGCTGGAGAGCCTCGGCTGGGCCCGGATCACCGCCCTCGACGTGGCGACCGCGGTCACCGACGCATTCCTCACCGTCTCGATCGTCCTCGCCGTGCTGCTGGCCGGGCAGCTGGGGCTGCGCCGCTGGGCCCCGGTGGTGGCCGCGCGGCTGCACCCCCCGGCGCCTCCGGCGTTCCTCGTCGACCGGCCGCTCGGCGTCCGCTCGTGGCGCGCCGAGCCCCTCGCCCTGCCGGCCGCCACCCCCGCGCGCAGCCCGTACTCGGTGGGCGCCTACGGGCCGGCGTGGAGCCGCCGCGGACGCCGGGTGGCCCCCGCGTTCCCGGAGGAGCCCGGCCACCTGCTCTGAGCCCGGGAGGCCCGTCGGGCCGGCCCGGAGAAGAGTCCCAGGTCACAGTTCTGCGGCACCGGTGTCCTCATCCCCCGATCGACGGCTAGGGTGAGGACGTCGGGAAGGCCCCGCGCTATGGCAGGACCCCGATGCACCACCTCAGCTAGGAGCGAGCAATGCCCGAAGGAACTGTCAAGTGGTTCAACGCGGAGAAGGGGTTCGGCTTCGCCACCCCGGACGGCGGCGGACCGGACGTCTTCGTCCACTACTCGGCCATCCAGTCCAGCGGGTACCGCTCGCTCGATGAAGGCCAGCGGATCGCGTTCGACATCGAGCAGGGCCAGAAGGGCCCGCAGGCTGCGAACGTCACCCCGCTCTGATCGTCTGATCAGCACAGCGCCCCCCGCCCGGTTCTCCGGGCGGGGGGCGCTGTCGTTCGTGGGCCGGGCCGCCGGTCAGCGGGCCCGCGGCACGTACCCACCGATGAGCGCGGACATGAGCAGGGCCCCGTCGTGCTCGCCGACCGCGGCCGCCGCGTCGGCGAAGGCCCGCCAGCGCTGCCGCTCCAGCTCGGTCGGGGCGTTCTCCGCCCGGGTAGCGAGCTGCTCGAGCAGCCGTTCCCACTCCCCCTGGGGGGTCGGCCAGAGCCCGGCCAGCCGCCGGGCCTCCGGGGAGATCGCCGTGATGCGCACGATGTCGCCGGCGTGGTTGGTCAGCGGCTCGATGTACCCCGCGGACGCCAGCGCCTTCGCCGCGGCGATGACCTCCGCCTTGGGCAGCCCGCTCCCCGGCACGACCGAGCCGAGCAGGTACGGCGCGCCGCCGTGCTTGGGCTCGTCGACCAGCCGGGCGATCGCCCGGAGCACGGGCAGGTCACGGGTGAACCAGACGTCGGGCAGGACGCCGTCGGGCGGTTGGGGCGCGGAGGTCACCCCCCCAGTCTCTCCCGGCCCCGGACGCGACGGCGCCCCGCCTCCCCGGAGGGGCGGGGCGCCGTCGGCGGTTCAGGCGCGGGCGCCGGTGAGGTGTGGCCGGGTGGCGAGGATGACGCCCAGGGCGACGTACCCGATCAGCAGGTGCGCGGCACCCACGTACTGGGTGATCGCCGGCAGCAGGAAGGCGGTCGGGACGGTGACCGGCGCCCAGCTCTCGGCGACCATCGGCCAGAAGCGGGCGACGCCCGTCCAGCGGCCGGCGATCGCGATGCGGACCCCGAGCGCGGCCATGCCCAGCATGGACAGCGGCCAGAAGAGGTCGATCGCGAAGAAGAAGCCGGTGTCGTACAGCCCGGGCGTCAGCGCCCACATGAGCGAGGACACGATCGCTACCGCGAGCAGGCCGTGCTCGACGTGCAGGATCCGCCGGGCCAGGCGGCCGGTGCCGATCGCACCGGTCCGCAACTGCACGGTCACGAGGAGCACCAGGCCGATCTGGAAGGCGACCGCGGCCAGGTTGACGACGGTGGCCTGCCAGGTGCCGGCGGGTGGCGTCGTACCCAGGAACGCGCAGGCGACCGCCCAGCTCCCGGCGCCGGCGGAGAGCGCGATCCCGGCGCGTCGGACCAGGCTCGCGGAGGCGCCGGGGACGCCGCCGGCGGGCGTGTCGAGGTCCGTGCGGGCCGGGGCGGGGGTGGTGCTGAGGGACATCTCGTCTCCCGTGGTCTCGTGCGGTGCCCTGTGCACCGCATGGGAGAACCGTCTCGGGGCGGCGTCCCGGGCACCCAGGGCCGCGCGCCCGCGATCCGGTCCCGGAGCGTGTCCCGGGAAATACGGGACACCGGCCTCGTGACGTCCGGGACACCGGACGGCCAGTATCTGCGCGTGCAGGCGAGGATCCCGGTGGCCGAGTCCACCGACGCGGGGACCCCGGCGGGCGACGTCGCCCCCTCCCCAGCGCGCCGCCGCCCGCGGGTCGCCGCCTGGCTCGTCGTCGCGGTGGTGCTCGGCTCGACGGCCGCGGCAGCAGTCCTCGACGCGGTCACCCCGGAGGTCGCGCGGGCCGCCCGCCCCGGCGCCGAGCTCGGCTGGGTCGTCGCGCTGCCGGGGCTCGCCCTCGCCGCCCCCGCGTGGCTGCTGCTCACCCGGGTCCCGCGCAACGTGCTCTCGTGGGTGGTCGCCGGGACGGCGGTGCTCTGGGCCACGGACGGTCTGGCCGAGTCGTGGCTCACCTACGCGCTGCGCAGCGACCCTCCCCTCCCCGGTGCCAGCCTCGCCTCGTGGACCGTGGAGCGGCTCGGCGCCTTCCTGCTGCTGGGCCTGCCGCTGCTCCTGTTGCTCTACCCCGACGGCCGGCTGCCCACCGGCCGCCTGCGCCGCCTGGCCGTGGCGAGCCTCGTGTCCAGCGCGCTGCTGCCGGCGCTGCTGCTCGTCGTCCCCTCCGAGGTGGCCTACTCCCGGGAGGGCACCGGCACGCCCGACGTCTACGCCGGGCTCGACCTGGACCTCACGACCCTGCCGATCCCGCCGGACGTCGCGCAGCCGCTGCTCCGGATCGCCTTCCCGCTCGCGCTGCTGGCCGTCGCCGTGCCGGCCGCCGCGGTCGTCGCGCGGTACCGGAGGGCCCACGGCGAGCAGCGCCGCCGGATGCGGTGGCTGCTCTGGGCGGCCGTCGTCGACGTGCTCGTGATGCTGTCCACGCTGCTCCTGCCCGGCGGGACGAGCACCGCGACGCTCTCCGTCGCCGTCGCGCTGACCGGGACGGCGGTCACCCTCGGCATCCTGCGCCCGCGGGCGGTCGACATCGACCGGCTGCTCGGCGGCACCGTCGTCTACGGCGTGCTCGGGATCGGCGTGGTCCTCCTCGACCTGGCCGTGCTGGCCGGAGCCGGCGCGCTGCTCGGCGACCGGTTCGGCGAGCGCGATGCCACGCTGCTGACGCTGCTGCTCGTCGCCGCCGTCTACGTGCCCCTCCGGGCCCCGTTGTGGCGCCTCGTCCGGCGCTGGGTCCTCGGGGAGCGGGACGATCCCTACCGGGTGGTCTCCCAGCTCGCGGCCCGGCTGGAGCGGTCCGACGGCGTCGAGGCGCAGCTCGTGGCGATCGCGGCGGCGGTCGCGGAGGCGTTCCGGTCGCCCTACGTCGGCGTCGAGGTCGAGCACGCCGGTGGCGAGCGGCTGGTGGCCGAGCACGGCCGGCGCCCGGCGGCGGTCCAGTCCCTCCCGATCGCCTACCGCGGCGAGGAGGTCGGCCGGCTCCTCCTGCCCGGGGACGGCGTCCGGGCGCACCTGGTCACCCGCGACGAGGGGCTGCTGGCCGACGTCGTGCGCCAGGCTGCGGCCGCCGCCCGGGCCAGCTCGCTCGCCGCCCAGCTGCAGCGGAGCCGGGAAGAGCTGGTGGCCGCCCGCGAGGAGGAACGGCGCCGGCTGCGCCGGGATCTGCACGACGGGCTGGGCCCCAGCCTCGGCGCCGTGGTCCTCCGCATCGACACCGCCCGCAACCTGACCTCCGCGGGCGCGCGGAGGACGGCGACCGGCTGCTGCGCGCGGTCAGGGACGACGTCGCCGGCGCCCTGGCCGACGTCCGCCGGCTGGTGCACGACCTGCGGCCGCCGGCGCTGGACGACCTCGGCCTGGCCGGTGCCGTACGGCAGCAGGCGGATCGGCTGCTCGCGCCACGGGTCGCCGTCTCGGTCACCGCCTGTCCCGGTGCCGACGAGCTGCCGGCCGCCGTGGAGGTCGCCGCCTACCGGATCGCCTCCGAGGCGCTGGCCAACGTGGCGAAGCACTCCCGGGCCGGTTCCGCCACCGTCTCGCTGCACCGTGACGACGACGGGGCGCTGGTCCTCCGGGTCGCCGACGACGGGGCCGGGATCGATCCTGCGGCACCCGCGGGCGTCGGCCTGGTATCGCTGCGGGAGCGGGCCGCGGAACTGGGCGGCCGGTGCACGGTGGAGTGCCCCGACGAGGGCGGCACGGTGGTGCGGGCGATCCTGCCCGTGGAGAGGACCCGGTGATGACCTCGTCCGAGGAGCCCCTGCGGGTGGTGGTGGTCGACGACCACCCGGTGTACCGCGACGGCCTGGCGATGCTGCTGGGCTCGGTGCCGGGACTGCTCGTCGTGGGCACCGCCGCCGACGGCATCGACGCGGTCGCGCTGGCCCGCGAGGAGCAGCCCGACGTCGTGGTCATGGACGTGCAGATGCCGCGGCTGGACGGCATCGAGGCCACCCGCCGGATCACCACCGAGTCGCCGTCGGTCGGCGTCGTCGTGCTGACCATGAGCGAGGACGACGGCACCGTGTTCGCCGCCGTCCGCGCCGGGGCCCGCGGTTACCTGCTCAAGGGCGCCGACCAGGAGGAGGTCGTGCGGGCGGTGACCACGGTGGCCTCCGGCGGCGCCGTGTTCGGGGCGGCGCTGGCCCGGCGGATCACCGACTTCTTCGCCGCCGGGCCGGCCGGCCCCGGATCGGCGTTCCCCCAGCTGACCGCCCGCGAGCGGGAGGTGCTCGACCTGGTCGCCGCCGGGCGGTCCAACGCGCAGATCGCGGCCGCGCTCCACCTCTCCCCCAAGACGGTGCGCAACAACGTGTCGAACGTGCTGAGCAAGCTGCAGGTCACCGACCGGGCGCAGGCGATCGTGCGCGCCCGCGACGCCGGCCTGGGCCGCTGAGCACCGGGAATGGTGCCGCGGCGCGGCTCGTTCGACCTGGCATGACGACCTCCCCCGAGAAGCCCCAGGTCACCAAGACCGACGAGGAGTGGCGGGCGCAGCTGTCCCCGGAGGAGTACGCGGTGCTCCGCCAGGCCGGCACCGAGCGCGCCTGGACCGGTGAGTACGTCGACACGAAGACCGTCGGCGTCTACGAGTGCCGCGCGTGCGGGGCCGAGCTGTTCCGCTCGGAGACCAAGTTCGACTCGCACTGCGGCTGGCCGTCGTTCTACGAGGCCTCCGCCGAGGACAACGTCATCCTCCGCGAGGACCGCAGCTTCGGCATGATCCGCACCGAGGTGCTGTGCGCGACGTGCCACAGCCACCTGGGCCACCTGTTCGACGACGCCCCGCAGACGCCGACCGGCGACCGCTACTGCATCAACTCGGTGAGCATCAGGTTGCAGCCCGCTACGACATCGTGATCCTCCGGACCACACCGCGGCCAGGAGCCGTGCTCTGACACGGCGATCCTCCGGATCACACCGCGACCAGGTGCCGCGGCCGGGCTGCGCTGAGCTGTTCCGCGGTCGGCGTCGGGAGGCCTCCGGCCCCCGCGACGCCGACCGCCGGGCTCACTACGCGAGGTCGCGGACCAGCTCGGCGACCGGCTTGCGGGTGCCGGTGTAGAACGGCACCTCCTCGCGCACGTGCCGCCGGGCGCGGCTGGCCCGCAGGTCGCGCATCAGGTCGACGATGCGGTGCAGCTCGTCGGCCTCGAAGGCGAGCATCCACTCGTAGTCGCCCAGCCCGAACGAGGCCACCGTGTTGGCCCGCACGTCGGGGTAGGGGCGGGCCTGCATGCCGTGCTCCTTCAGCATGTCCCGCCGCTCCTCGTCGGGCAGCAGGTACCACTCGTAGGACCGCACGAACGGGTAGACGCAGACGAACCGCCGCGGCTCCTCGTCGGCCAGGAAGGCCGGGATGTGACTGCGGTTGAACTCCGCCGGCCGGTGCAGCGCCATCTGCGACCACACCGGCTCCAGGCGCCGGCCCAGGGCGGTGCGGCGCAGGCGGGTGTAGGCGTCCTGCAGCGCCTCGGCCGACGAGGAGTGCCACCAGACCATGAGGTCGGCGTCGGCCCGCAGCCCGCTCACGTCGTAGGTGCCGCGGACGACGACGTCCTTGCCGGCCAGCTCCTCGACCAGCGCGGTGGCCTCGTCGGCGGCGGCGGACCGCTGCTCGTCGCCGAAGGGCTGCGCCAGCCGGAACACCGACCACATCGTGTACCGGATGGTGGCGTTGAGCTCGTTGGCCCGCTTGCCGGTGCTGCGCTCGTCCACCTGCTGCTCGCTCATGCCCCCATCTTCCTCCGCGCCGCGGACGGCGCGAGGACCGGGCGGCTCAGGTGCTCGGGATCACCGACAGGTGCCGGCGGGTGCGTCCCGGCAGGCAGGCGAGCGTGGCCAGCGCCAGCGCGACGCCGTCCTCGACCAAGGCCGCCTGGGTGTCGGGCATCCGCTCCGCCGCCCACCGCCGCCAGGCCAGGCCGCCGAACGAGCCGGCCAGCGTGCCGGCGGCCCCCGCCACCACGGGGAGGGCGCCGTTCGCCAGCTCCCGCGCCGCCAGTCGCCACGCGCCCTCGGCACCGGCGAACAGCCGCGGCACCAGCGCCGCCGGCTCCGTGCGCGGCGGGATGCCCGGCTGCTTGTCGGCGACCACCTCGACCAGCACCCCGGCCGCCGCAAAGGCCTTCTTCGCGCTGGACATCCGGCCGACGGCCCCGCGGGTGGCCGGAGCGGTCAGCACCGGCGCCGCGAAGCCGAGCGAGCTGCGGCTCCCGGCGGCCAGCCCGAGCACCGCCGCACGCAGGACCAGGCCCGGCCTTGCCGGGGCGCGCGGAGCCGTCCGCTCGCTCGGGGTGGGCACCGCCTCCAGCACCGCCTGCACCGCGCTGCCGTACGCGAGGTGCGGAACCGCGTCGGCCATCCAGTCCGCACCCGACCAGGTACGCGGATCGCCCACGCCCAGGGCGGCCACCGCGCCGTCGGTGACCGCCGCCGACGCCGCCCCGGCCAGCGCCGCTCCGACCGGGGCGGAGAACCGCACCCCCAGGGACCGGGCGGTGCTGGCCAGGACACCCACGCCCAGGCCGTTCACGGTGCCGGCGAGCGCGCCGAGCGCGGTCCGCCGGGCGTCGCGGGCGGCGCCGCGGCCGGGGATCTCCCGTCCCGCCCGTGCGGCGACGGCATCGACCAAGCGCTCGGGCACCGTGCTCGCCGGGCGCCCGCGCGCAGCCATGTCGAGGTAGTTGACGGCGTCGAGGACGACGGTGCCCAGAGCACCGGCCGCCAGGCCACGGACGAAGGTGCCGGTCATGCTCCGACCCTGTGCTGCGACGGCGGCCCCGGCAACCGGAGGCTCAGCCGGTGGCCTCCTCCGCGGTCGCGGCACCGCGCCGGGGAGCGGGCGTGCGCGCGCCGGGTGTGCGGTGGGCGGGTGTGCGGTGGGCGTCGCGGCAGTCGGGGCAGGCGGCCATCCACACGTGGTGGCGCAGGCAGCGGACGGGGGTGACGGGGAACTGGTCGTGGCGGTGGATCGTGCTCACCGGACTTCCAACGCCGCGGCGGCACCGGTGATGCCCCGGTCGGCCGTGGTCCGCACCACGGGCGGGCCGGGGCATCAGGTCAGCGCGTCGAGTGCCCGGTGGGCGTCGCGGATGCACGCGGGGATGCCAACCCCGCCGAACGCGGCCCCCGCGATGCCCAGTCCCGGGACCTCCGCGACGGCCGCGCGGGCGGCGTCCACGCGCGCCTGGTGCCCGACCAGGTACTGCGGCAGGCCACCGCCCCAGCGGACGACGGCGGTCTCCAGCGGCTCCGGGCGGGAGAGCCCCAGCAGGTCGGCGACGTCGGCCACCACCGCGGCGGCCAGGTCGTCGTCGCCACGCTGCAGTTCGCCCTCGTCGCGGAACCGGCCCACCGACGAGCGCACCAGGAGCACGTCCCCGCCCAGGTGCGGCCACTTGGCCGAGGAGACCGTGACGCCCTTGACCAGCCGCCCGGTGACCGGCGGCACGAGCAGCCCGCTGCCGGCGTCGACGGGCTGCGCGGGGAAGGCCATGGCGACCACGGCCATCGAGGCGTACGGGATGCCCAGCAGCGGCTGCACCGCCCCGGGGGCGACGTCGGCGAGCAGCCGGGCCGCCTTGCCGGCGGGAGCGGTCACCAGCACGGCGTCGGCGCGCAGCACCTCCGGCGCACCCGCCGGGCCGACCGACACCTCGAGCCCCGCGGGCGTCCGCCGGATCCCGTGCGCGGGGGTGCGCAGCCGGACCTCGGCCCGGGCCGCTGCCACCAGCGCCGCGGGCAGCGCGCCGATGCCCTCGTCGACCGTCTGGAACACGGGGCCGTCGGCGTCGCCCCGGCTCCGGTTCCCCGCCTCCCGGGCGGCCGCGGCCGCGGCCAGCACCGACTCCGCGCCCGGCAGGTGGGCGAACAGCGCCGGCATGGTCGCCTGCAGAGAGAGCTCGTCGGCCCGGCCGGCGTAGACACCGCCCAGCAGCGGCTCGACCAGCCGGTCGACCACCTCGTCGCCGAGCCGCTCGCGCAGCAGCCCGCCGACCGCGACGTCGCCGTCCACGGCGAGCGGCGGCAGCTCCACCTCGGCCCGCACCCGGGCGACGCCCGCGGGCGAGAGGATGCCGTCGAGCCCGTCCGCCGACGCCGGCACGCCGAGCACGGTGCCGGCCGGGAGCGGGAAGCGGCCGTCGGGCAGCACGACCGACGCCTGGGTGGTGGCCGGCGCGACGAGCCGGTCCCGCAGCCCGAGGGCCTCGACCAGGCCGATCGCCTCGGGCACGCGGGCCAGCATCGCCTCGGGCCCGGTGTCGTACCAGTGCCCGGCCAGCTGGATGCGGTGCAGCTTCCCGCCGATCCGCTCACCGGCCTCCAGCACGACGATCTCGTCGTCGGGACGCCGGCGGCGCCACTCGAAGGCTGCGGCCAGCCCGGTGATGCCGGCCCCCACGACGACGAGCCGGGACCGGGTCATCGCGTGGTCAGCTCGTGGACGAGCTCGACGACGTGGGTGAGCACGTCCGGGTCGGTCTCGGGCAGCACCCCGTGCCCGAGGTTGAAGATGTGGCCGCGGGCGGCCTCCGCCTGCCGCACGACCCGGCGCACCTCCCGGTCGACCGTCGCCCGGTCGGCCAGCAGGACCGCCGGGTCCAGGTTGCCCTGCAGGGAGCGGTCGGGGCCCACGCGCCGCACGGCCTCGTCGAGCGGCACCCGCCAGTCGACCCCCACGACGTCGGCCCCGGCCTCGCCGATGAGCGGCAGCAGCTCCCCGGTGCCCACCCCGAAGTGGATCCGGGGGACGTCCCGCTCCCCCAGCCCGTCGAACGCCGCGCGCGAGTGCGGCAGCACCCGCTCGGCGTAGTCGGCGGCCGACAGCACGCCGGCCCAGGAGTCGAAGAGCTGCACCGCCGACGCCCCGGCGTCCACCTGGGCGCGCAGGAAGGTCGCCGCCGACGCCGAGAGCCGCTGCAGCAACCGGCTCCACGCCTCCGGCTCGGCGTACATGAACGCCTTCGTGCGGGCGTGCTCCTTGGAGGGACCGCCCTCGATCAGGTAGGTGGCCAGGGTGAACGGCGCCCCGGCGAAGCCGATGAGCGGCGTGGGACCGAGCTCCGCGACCAGCGAGCGCACCGCCGTCTGGAGGAAGCCGAGCTGCTCGGGCGCCAGGTCGGGCAGCGCGTCGACGTCGGCGACGGTGCGCACCGGGTCGGCGACCACCGGCCCGATGCCCGGCTTGATCTCGATGTCCACACCGGCGACGACCAGCGGCAGCACGATGTCGGAGAAGAGGATGGCGGCGTCCACCCCGTGACGGCGGACCGGCTGCAGGGTGATCTCGGTGACCAGGTCGGGATCCTGGCAGGCCGCCAGCATCGCCGTGCCGGCGCGCAGGGCCCGGTACTCCGGCAGCGAGCGCCCGGCCTGGCGCATGAACCAGACGGGCGTGCGGCTCACCGGGAGGCCGCGAGCGGCACGGACGAGGTCGGAATCGGCCGGGGACGCCGACGCGGGAGCGGGACTCACGACCACCGATCCTCCCAGACGGCCGGGCGGCATCGGTCCGCCGCGTCCTGCGGGCCTGCGGCGCGTCGGCGCCGCCGCGCCGCCTCCGGGCCTACTCTGCGGACGTGGAGCCGCGCAACCGGGCCGAGGCCGGGGACGGGAGCCGGGACGACGCCGTCCCGGCCGCCTTCCGCGCCGCCCTGGAGTCGCTGGCCGTGGTGCGCGTCCGCCCGGAGATCGAGCTGGGCCGCATCCCCGCCCCGCAGCGGCTGGCCCCCTTCGCCTACGCGATCGGCGCCCGGGTGCCCGACCCCGACGCCGGGGACGACGAGGACGACCTGGAGATCGCCAGCGCGCGGTTCATCGTGCTGTTCGACCCGGAGGGCCACGAGGCGTGGCACGGCACCACGCGGTGCGTCGGCTACCTGTCCGCCGCCACCGACGAGCAGCTGGTCGACGACGCGATGTTCTCCGAGGTGGCGTGGAGCTGGCTCACCGACGCGCTGTCGGACTCCGGCGCGGCGCACCACACCGTCGGCGGCACCGTCACCCGCACCGCCTCGACCCGGTTCGGCGAGCTGGCCGGGCCCGAGCACTCCGTCGACGTCGAGATCCGCGCCTCCTGGACGGCCGACGGCGCTGACCTGGACCGGCACCTGCTGGCCTGGCTGGAGGTGCTCGGCAACGCCGCCGGGCTCCCGCCGCCCGGTGTCCGGCTGCTGGGTCCCTCCGACCGGGTCGGTAGCGAGACTCTCTAACATCGGTGCGGCACAGCGGCGCGGAGCCCGTTGCGCCGGTGCTCCTCCCCAGGATCGGCGCGGTCGGCCGCGGTGGACCCCGGCCCGGGCGCCGGTGACCGACAGACGAGGAGCGGCGAGAAGGTGGACGGCAACTGAGCACCGAGCCCACCCCCCAGCCACCGGAGGACCCGGCGGCCGCTGCGGCCCCCGAACCGACCCCGCTGCTGGCCCCCCGCGACGGGCTGCCGCCGGTCATCGAGACCTCCACCCAGCTGGTGGAGTACGCCGAAGCGCTGCGCGCGGGTCGCGGCCCCGTCGCCGTCGACGCCGAGCGGGCCTCCGGCTACCGCTACGGGCAGCGGGCCTACCTGGTGCAGCTGCGCCGCGACGGGTCGGGCACCGGCCTGCTCGACCCGATCCCCCTGCCCGACCTGTCGGTGCTGCAGGAGGCGATCGCCGACGCCGAGTGGGTGCTGCACGCGGCGAACCAGGACCTGCCCTGCCTGGCCGAGATCGGTCTGGTCCCCGCCCGGATCTTCGACACCGAGCTGGCCGCCCGCCTCGCGGGACTGCCCCGGGTCGGGCTCGGCGCCGTGGTCGAGTCGCTGCTCGGCTTCTCGCTGCAGAAGGGGCACTCCGCCGCCGACTGGAGCACCCGCCCGCTCCCCGAGGAGTGGCTGGTCTACGCCGCGCTCGACGTGGAGGTGCTGGTCGACCTGCGCAACGCGCTGGCCGCCATCCTCGAGGAGCAGGGCAAGACCGAGTGGGCGCGGCAGGAGTTCGAGGCGATCCTCGCCGCCGGCCCGCCGGCGCCCCGGCAGGACCCGTGGCGCCGCACCTCGGGCGTGCACGGCCTGCGCAGCCGGCGCCAGCTCGGCATGCTCAAGGCCATCTGGGAGGCGCGTGACGAGCTGGCCCGCAAGCGGGACGTCGCGCCCGGCCGGGTGCTGCCCGACTCGGCGATGGTGGCCGCCGTCCAGGCCGACCCGAAGAACGAGGGCGCCCTGCTGGAGCTGCCGGTGTTCCGCGGCCGGGCCAACCGCCGGCTGGTGGCGCACTGGTACAACGCGCTGGCCCGCGGCAAGGCGCTGCCGGAGGACGAGCTGCCGCCGCACAGCAGGCCCGGTGACGGGCCACCGCCGGTGAACCGGTGGGCCGACCGCGATCCGGCGGCCGCCGCCCGGCTGCAGGTGGTCCGCGCAGGGCTCGCCGAGCTGTCGGAGAAGCATGCCGTGCCGGTGGAGAACATCCTCTCCCCCGACCTGGTGCGCCGGCTGATGTGGAGCCCGCCGGAGCCTCGGGAGCCCGGCGCCGTGGCGGATGCGCTGCGGGCCGGCGGCGCCCGCGAGTGGCAGATCGAGCTCACCCGCGACCTGCTCGCCGACGCGATCACCCGCGCCTGACACCCCCGGGCATAGGAAGCTCTACGTGCGGATCGGCGTCCCCATCCGCACGTGAAGCTTCCTATGCCTGTGCTGCCTGGGCCCAGGCCTGCGCCGGGTCCCCAGGGGGCGGACGACGACGCCGGCGCCGCCCGCGGGGTGCGGACGAAGCGGCGCCGGCGTGGTCACCTGCCGCCCGCCGGCGCTGAGCACGGCGGGCGGCAGGGGTCATCGTCGGGCCGTGGCGGCCCGTCGGCGGGCGAGCGCGTCGACGCCCGCGGCGAGCAGGAGCACCCCGCCGGTGATGATGAAGTTGAGGTACGCGGCAACCCCCAGCAGCCCGAGCCCGTTGGCGATGATCGCGATGACGAGCCCACCCAGGACGGCGTCCCGGGCCCGGCCACGCCCACCGAAGAGGCTGGTGCCACCGATCACCGCGGCCCCGACCGCGTAGAGCAGGGTGTTCCCGGCACCGGCGTCCGGGGTGACCGAGCTGAGCCGGGAGACGGCGAAGATGCCGCTGAGCGCCGCCAGGCTCGAGGACAGGACGAAGACGCTCACCCGGATGCGGGTGACGTTGATACCCGCGCGCCGCGCCGCCTCCGCGTTCCCCCCGACCGCGTAGATGTGCCGGCCGTAGCTGGTGCGGCTCAGCACGAAGGTGAGCAGCAGCAGGAGCACGATGACGATCGGCACCGCGTAGGGGATGCCCTGCAGGTCGATCGCGGCGGCCAGCGCCCGGTCGACGCTGAGGATCGCCGTCGCCGCCAGCACGACCGCCGAGATGACCGCGACGCGGAGCAGGACGACGATCAGCGACTGGTGCGCCAGCCCCCGCGCCCGCTGGCTGCGCCACCGCCACAGCTCGGCGACGGCGTAGACGACCACGACCCCGATCGCCAGCACCCAGCCCCACACGACCGGGAGGTTCTGGTTGATCAGGCCGACGATGACCTCGTCCCGGACGGGCACGGTCCCACCCTGGCCGATCAGCCAGAGGGTGACGCCCTGCCAGCCCAGGAACAGCGCCAGGGTGACCACGAAGGACGGGATCCCGACGATGCCGACGAGGCTGCCGGTGAACAGCCCGATGAGCGCGCCGACCGCGACCGCGGCCAGCACGGCGACGTACCAGGCCACGTCCGCCTGTACCAGCAGCTGGGCGAGGACGGCGGCGCAGACACCGCTCACGACGCCGGCGGAGAGGTCGATCTCCCCCAGCAGCAGGACGAAGACCAGGCCCATCGCCAGCACCGTGATCGGGACGGCCTGGGTGAGCAGGTTGGCCAGGTTGATCGGCGTCAGGAACGTGTCCGGCCGCAGCACGGTGAACAGGACCCCCAGGACGACGATGCCCAGGATGGCCGGCAGCGCGCCGAGGTCACCGGCCCGCAGCTTGTTCACGTAGCCGCGGACGGCGCCGCCCAGGGAGTTGTCCTGCCGGTCGCCCTCGAAGCCGGCGGCCGGCTTGTGCGGCCCGCTCGCCTCCGCGGCGGTCAGGGTGTTGCTCGACATGGAAGTCCTCTCAGTCCTCGAGCGCGTCCGGCGCGAGCCCCAGCTCGCCGGAGCGGCCGGAGGTGATCAGCTCGATGACCTGGGTGCGGTCGACCTCGGAGATGGGGACGTCCGCGGCGACCCGACCCAGGTACAGGGCGGCGACCCGGTCGGCGACCTCGAACACGTCGACCATGTTGTGGGTGATGAACACGACGGCGTGGCCGGTGTCGGCGAGGCGGCGGACCAGGTCGAGCACCTGACGGGTCTGCGCGACGCCGAGCGCGGCGGTGGGCTCGTCCAGGATGACCAGCTTGGACTCCCAGAGGACGGCCTTGGCGATGGCGACCGTCTGCCGCTGCCCACCGGAGAGGCTGGACACCAGCTGGCGCACCGACTTCAGCGTGCGCACCGACAGCTTGGTGAGCGTGTCCCGCGCGGCCTCCTCCATCGAGGCCTCGTCCAGGACGATGCCACGCTTGCGCTCCCGGCCGAGGAACATGTTCTGGACGACGTCGAGGTTGTCGGCCAGCGCGAGGTCCTGGTAGACGACCTCGATGCCCAGGCGCGCCGCGTCGCGCGGGCCGTGCAGCTGCACCGGCCGACCCTCGAACTCGACGGTGCCGGAGTCGATCGGGTGGATGCCGGCGATCGACTTGATCAGCGTGCTCTTGCCCGCGCCGTTGTCACCGACGAGCGCGGTGACCTTGCCGGGGTAGACGTCGAGGTGGACGTCGTGCAGGACCTGGACGGCCCCGAAGCTCTTGTTGACCCCGCGCAGGCTGAGCGTGGGCTGCTCCGAGGTCGTGGTGGTCGGGCTCTGTTCGAGTGCGGACACCGATGCGTCCTTCCGCAGGGGGCCGGCCCGTCGGGGGCCGGAGGGAGACAGTCTGGTGCCCTGGGGTCCGCGGGTGGCCGGGGACCCGCAGGGCGGGCGGCAGACGGCCGGGGCGCCCGACTGGTGGGCGCCCCGGCCGGACCGGCTCAGGAGATGCCGAGCTCCTCGCAGGCAGCCGCGTACTCGCCCGTGCAGACGTCCTCGGCCGACTGGTAGCCGTCCTCGATGACCTGGTTCACGTTGTCCCGGAAGATGGAGACCGGCTCGAGCAGCACCGCCGGCACCTCGCGCTCACCCTCGGGGTCCTCGACCGAGCCGTCGACCTCGGGCTCCTCGCCGTTGACGAGGGCGACCGCGAGCTCGGCCAGGGCGTTGGCCTCCTCCTCGATCGGCTTGTAGACGGTCATGCACTGGCGCTCGGCGAGGATGTTCTGCAGCCCCTCGACCGTCGCGTCCTGACCGGTCACCGGCACCTGCCCGGCGACGTTGTTGCGGGCCAGGATCGACACGACCGCGTTGGCCAGGCCGTCGTTGGCGGCCAGCACGCCCTGGATGTCGCCGCCGGCCTGGGTGTACATCTGCTCGAAGATGGTGGCGGCCTGCTGGTTGTCCCAGTCCGGCACGGCCTGCTCGGCCACGACGGTGTACTGGTCCATCGGGTCGAGGACCTCGTGCGCACCCTGCGAGAAGAGGGTGGCGTTGTTGTCGTCGGGCGAGCCGTTGAGGAAGGCGATGTTCGCCGGCTCGTCGCCCAGGCACTGGGCCAGGCCCTCGCCCTGCAGGCGACCGACCTGCACGTTGTCGAAGGAGACGTAGTAGTCGCTCTCCCCGCCGAGGGTCAGCCGGTCGTAGTCGATGGTCTGCACGCCCTGGCTCTCGGCCTGGCGCTGGATGGCCGCGCCGGAGGCCGAGTCGAGGTTCGTGATCGCCAGGACGGTGACGCCCTCGGTGATCATCTGCTCGGCGATGGTGTTCATCCGCTGGGCGTCGCCCTGCGCGTTCTGGATGTCGTACTCGACACCGGCCTCGTCGAAGGCGGCCTCCAGGAGCGGGCGGTCCGCGGACTCCCAGCGGGCGGAGGACGCGGTGTCGGGGAGGATGACACCGATCTTGCCGGCGGCGTCACCGCCGTTGCCGCCACCGCTGCCGCTGTCGTCGCCGCCACACGCGGCCAGCCCGAAGACCAGGGCCGCAGCGATCGCCGTCGTCACCGTGCGCCGTCGCGCCATGAGAGGGACCTCTATTTCGTTGGGGTTGCAGAGAAATTCCGGCGGGTCATCTTGCGCAGCTGTCGGTTGTGACCGCAAGCACACCCCGGAGCCGTTGCCGGACCGTGATCCGGAACCCCCTCGATCGGGTTCGTGCCGCGCTTGGACCTCCGGTTACCGGCGGGTAACTTCTAGCCGGACGGGCCCCGCCGGGCCCGCTACGAACTCCTGCGGAGGTCCCATGTCCCGCTCGCTGCGTGAGGTCGTCTTCGTCGACGGCGTGCGCACCCCCTTCGGCAAGGCCGGTCCGAAGGGCATCTACGCCGAGACGCGCGCCGACGACCTCGTCGTGCGCTGCATCCGCGAGCTCCTGCGCCGCAACCCGGCGCTGCCGGCCGACCGGGTCGACGAGGTGGCCATCGCCGCCACCACCCAGATCGGCGACCAGGGTCTGACCCTCGGCCGCACGGCCGCGCTGCTGGCCGGGCTGCCGAAGACGGTCCCCGGTTACTCGATCGACCGCATGTGCGCCGGCGCGATGACCGCGGTGACCACCACCGCGTCCGGCATCGCCTTCGGCGCCTACGACATCGCCATCGCCGGCGGCGTCGAGCACATGGGCAACCACCCCATGGGCGAGGGCGTGGACCCGAACCCGCGGATCGTGAGCGAGAAGCTGGTCGACCCCTCCGCACTGGTCATGGGCTCCACCGCCGAGAACCTGCACGACCGGTTCCCGCACCTGACCAAGGAGCGCGCCGACGCGTTCGCGCTGGCCAGCCAGCAGAAGTACGCCAAGGCCGTCGCCAACGGGCAGATCGGCCCGGAGCTGGTGACCGTGGCGACCCGCTCGGCCGAGCACGGCTGGGGCGTCGCCACCGTCGACGAGCCGCCGCGGCCGCAGACCACCCTCGAGGGTCTGGGCACGCTCAAGACGCCGTTCCGCCCGCACGGGCACGTGACCGCCGGCAACGCCGCCGGTCTCAACGACGGCGCCACCGGCTGCCTGCTCGCGGCCGAGGACGTCGCCCAGGAGCTGGGCCTCGACATCGGCATGCGCCTGGTCGGCTACGGCTTCGCCGGCGTCGAGCCCGAGGTCATGGGCATCGGCCCGGTGCCCTCGACCGAGAAGGCGCTGGCCCGCACCGGCCTCTCCATCTCCGACGTCGGCCTGTTCGAGCTGAACGAGGCCTTCGCCATCCAGGTGCTGGCGTTCCTCGACCACTTCGGCATCGCCGACGACGACGAGCGCGTCAACCCGTGGGGCGGCGCGATCGCCGTCGGCCACCCGCTGGCGTCCTCCGGCGTCCGCCTGATGACCCAGCTGTCGCGGCAGTTCGCCGAGCGGCCCGACGTCCGCTACGGGCTGACCGCCATGTGCGTCGGCCTCGGCATGGGCGCCACCGTGATCTGGGAGAACCCGAACTGGGAGGGGTTCCAGAAGTGACGAACGCCGTCTTCGAGAACGAGGTCGTGACGCGCGCCCTGGTGCGGTTCGTGACCCACCCGGGCCTGGCCGGGGAGATCGCGCTGATCACCCTGGACAACGGGCACGACCACACCCGCCCCTCCACCTTCGGCCCGGGCGGCCTCGCGTCCCTGGACGCCGCGCTGGACGAGGTCGCGGCGCACACGCCGGCCCCGGCGGCGATCGCCGTCACCGGGAAGCCGTTCATCTTCGCCGTCGGCGCCGACCTCTCCGGCGTCCCGTCGGTGACCGACGAGGCGACGGCACGGCAGATCGCCGAGACCGGCCACCGGGTGTTCCGGCGGCTCAAGGACTCGACGATCCCGACGTTCGCGTTCGTCAACGGCGTGGCGCTGGGCGGCGGGCTGGAGCTGGCGCTGCACTGCCACTACCGGACGATCAGCGGCACGGCCGCGGTCGCCTTCCCCGAGGCGTTCCTCGGGCTGGTGCCCGGCTGGGGCGGTACCCAGCTGCTGCCGAACCTGATCGGCATCGACGCCGCCGTCACCGTCATCGTCGAGAAGGCCCTGGCGCAGAACAAGATGACGCCGGCGCCGAAGGCCGCGAAGCTGGGCATCGCCGACGCCCTGTTCGAGCCGGCCGACTTCCTGGAGCGGTCGATCGAGTGGGCCGTCGGCGTGCTCGACGGCTCGGTGGCGGTCTCCCGGCCCGAGGTCGACCGCTCGGCCTGGGACGACGCGATCACCCGCGCCCGCGGCATCGTGGCGGCCCGCACCCGCAACGCCTCCCCCGGCGCCGTCCGCACCGTCGAGCTGCTCGACCTGGCGCGGGCCGGTGTCGAGGGCGAGGCCTTCACCGCCGGCACCGCCGCCGAGGACGACGCACTCACCGAGCTGCTGATGAGCGACCCGCTGCGGGCCTCGCTCTACTCCTTCGACCTGGTGAACAAGCGGGCCAAGCGACCGGCCGGCGCGCCGGACAAGTCGCTGGCCCGGAAGGTCACCAAGGTCGGTGTCGTGGGCGCCGGGCTCATGGCCTCGCAGCTGGCGATGCTGTTCGTGCGGCAGCTGAAGGTGCCGGTCGTCCTGACCGACATCGACCAGGCGCGCGTCGACAAGGGCGTGGCCTACGTGCACGGCGAGCTGGACAAGCTGGCCCAGCGGGGGCGGCTGAGCTCCGACAAGCTCAACCAGCTCAAGGGCCTGGTCACCGGCTCGCTGTCCAAGGACGTCTTCGCCGACGCCGACCTCGTCATCGAGGCGGTCTTCGAGGAGATGTCGGTGAAGCAGCAGGTGTTCGCCGAGGTCGAGGCGGTCGTGTCCGAGACCTGCGTGCTGGCGACCAACACCTCGGCGCTGTCGGTGACCGAGATGGCCGCCAAGCTCGAGCACCCCGAGCGCGTGGTCGGCCTGCACTTCTTCAACCCGGTCGCCGTCCTCCCGCTGCTGGAGGTCGTGCGCGCCGAGCAGACCGACGACGCGACGCTGGCCACCGCCTTCGCCGTCGGCAGGTCGCTGAAGAAGAGCTGCGTGCTGGTGGCCGACGCCCCGGCGTTCGTCGTCAACCGGCTGCTCACCCGGTTCCTGGGCGAGGTCACCTCGGCCGTGGAACAGGGGACGCCGGTCGAGGTGGCGGAGCGGGCGCTCGACCCGCTGGGCCTGCCCATGACGCCGTTCGAGCTGCTCTCGCTCGTCGGCCCCGCGGTCGCGCTGCACGTCGCCGAGCGCATGCACGAGGCCTTCCCGGACCGGTTCGCCGTCGGCGAAGGGCTCAAGCGCGTCGTCGAGCTCGGCAAGTCGAGCGTCTTCGTCGAGCCGGGCGTCGTCGACCCGGAGCTCGCGGACGCCTTCGCCGGCGACGAGCCGCTCACCGCGGAGCAGGTGCACGACCGCGCGGTCGAGGCGCTGGCGCAGGAGATCCGGCTGATGCTGGACGAGGGCGTCGTGCAGGCGGTGCAGGACATCGACCTCTGCATGATCCTGGGTGCGGGGTGGCCGTTCTGGCTGGGCGGCATCTCGGCCTACCTGGACCGCACCGGCGTCTCGGAGAAGGTCACCGGCTCGCGGTTCCTCCCCCAGGGCGTAGCCTCCCTCCCCGCGTGATGATGATCAGGTGACCTGATCGTTCCGGGTCCTGGCTCACGGTCAGCGCTGAGCCAGGACCCCACACGGTGAGCCAGGACGCACGGCCCCGCACGTCGACGACGACGCGCGGGGCCGTCCGTCGTCCCCCACCGCTCAGCGGTAGCTGTCGACGTACTCCCCCGAGGGCGGGATCACCGTGATGACGTCGACCAGCACGCCCTCCGGGCCCGCGAGCACGAAGTGCCGCTGCCCGAACGCCTCGGTGCGCAGCGGCAGCAGCGCGGTGAGCCCGGCGTCGAGGACGAGCCGGCGGTACTCGGCGTCCACGTCGTTGACCTCGACGTTGACCACCACCCCGGTGGCGGCCGCCCCGCGGTGGGATGCCGGCACGGTCGGGTGGTCGGGATCGAGCACGGCGAGCTCCCAGCGCTCCCGCCGGAGGCTGACGTACCAGTCGGACTCGAAGGTCGACTCGAAGCCGAGGTGCTGCCGGAAGAACCCTGCGGTCGCCTCGACGTCGTGGCTCATCAGCACGGGGTACACGCTCGTCACGGACATGACGGCTCCTTACGTACAGTCTGTCGGTAAGTGCCGCCGACGTTATACCTGCACGCTGTACGTATACAAGGAGGTCCGGTGCCACGACGCAGCCGGGAGGAGAGCGAGGCCACCGCCGCACGCGTGCTGGAGGCGGCCACCGAGCTGTTCGCCCGTGACGGGTACGCCCGGGTGGCCCTCGAGGCGGTCGCCGCGGCGGCCGGGGTCACGCGGGGCGCCGTCTACCACCACTACGCGGGCAAGGCCGAGCTGTTCCGCGCCGTGGTCAGCGGCGTCCAGTTGCGGGTGGCCGATGCAGTCGCAGCCGCAGCCGAGGCGGAGACCGACCCGTGGCGCGGGCTCGAGGCGGGCTGCCGGGCGTTCCTCGCGGCGAGCTCCGCGCCGGGGGTGCGGCGGATCGTGCTCGTCGACGCGCCCGCCGTCCTCGGCTGGCAGGAGTGGCGGACGGCGGACGCCGCCGGGTCGGGGCGGCTGCTGGCCGAGGCGCTCACCCAGCTGCACGACGCCGGCCGGCTCGGGGACCGTCCGGTTGGCGCCACCGCAGCCCTGCTGTCGGGGGCGATGAACGAGGCCGCGCTGTGGATCGCGGCGGAGCCGGACACGGCCGCGGCGATCGAGGAGGCCTGGGCGCCCCTGTGCGACATGCTCCGCGCCCTGCGCCGCGACTGAACCGGCACCCGGCCGCCGTGCTGCGACGCCCGGGGTGGGACGCCCGTGCCCGGTCCCGTACCGCCCGGCGCGCCGGGACCGACCGCGCAGCCCCCTCCGGTCAGGAGCGGCTCACCCGACGCCGCGCACGGCCTCCTCGGTGATGTGCACCCCCTCGGCGAAGCGGGCGGCCTGCTCCGGCGACCAGCCCAGCGCCCGCGGGACCTGGACGGCGACCGGCTGGCCGGTCACCGGGTCGACGTAGTGCAGCAGGTGCTCGACGCCGATGTCGACGGCTCCCGGCGAGTCCGGATCGACACCGCCGTCCACGACCACGCCGTCGGTCGTCCCGACACGGACCGGCACCCCCCCGGACGGGGCGGGAGCGTGCGTCGAGCGCAGCAGCACGGTCAGCTTTCCCGCGTACTGCGCCGGGTCGGTGTTCTCCGCGTTGGCCGGCGCGATGGTGAGCGCGTGCTCGGTGACCCCCTGCACGACCCACCCCTGCGGCACCGCGTCCACCACGAAGCCGGCCGGCTGGACACCGGTGTAGTCGACCAGCGCGATCCCGGCCGTCGCGATCCGGGGCGGCTCGTCCGGCGGCGCGGACGGCGGCACCGCACCGCCGCCCAGCAGAACGGCGCCGGCCAGCGCGCCGGCCGCGAGCAGCCCGGCGACGCCGGAACGCCGGACCCGCCGACGGGCCAGCGCACGACGACCGCGGGCGAGGTCGGCCCGCACGGTCTCGGGTCGCACGGTGGTGTCGACCGAGGCGGCGGCCTCGCGGAGCAGCGCGGAGAGGTTCACCGGTTCCTCCCGCAGGTCGAGGCGGTGCGGTTCTCGTCGACGGGTACCGGACCCGCCCGATCGGGTGTGGCATCCGGCACCGGGGCCGCACCCAGCGCGCGACGCAGGTGCTCCAGCGCGCGCGAGGTCTGGCTCTTCACCGTGCCCTGCGAGCAGTTCAGGACGTCCGCGGTCTCCGCGACGCTGAGCTCGTGCAGGTAGCGGAAGACGACGGCGGCCCGCATCCGCGGCGGGAGCTCGGCCAGCGCCGCCCCCACCCGGCCCAGCCGGTCGTCGGTCTCGGCGGGCGCGTGGTCGGCCGGCACGTCGGGGAGCTCTCCGTGGGAGCGCTCGCGTCGCCGCCACGGGCGTCGTGACTCGTCGACCAGGGTGTTGACGAGGATGCGTCGCGCGTAGGCCAGGCGGGCCTGGGGCGCGCGGACCCAGTGCCAGGCCAGGTAGAGCCGGGTGAGGGCGATCTGCACGAGGTCCTCGGCGAGATGGGTGTCCCCCGCGGCCAGCATGGTCGCGGTCCGCAGCAGGTCACCGCGGTGGCGGACCACGAAGTCGTGGAACGCCTCGTCCCGAGCCGTCCTCACGGCATGTCCGTTCCGTGCATGACTGGAAGACGGAACCGGCGTCGCGGAGGTTGCATGACCGCCGACCCCGCCGGACGGACTCAGCGGAACTTGGCGGTCAGGCTCTCCATCGTGCGGTTCACCGACGCGACCTTGATGTGCGAGAGCCCACCGGCGGCGCCGGCCGCGAGCATCGCCTCGTGCGCGGCCCGCAGCGTCGCCCACACCTCGTCGGCCTCGCCCTCGAGGGTCGTGCCGAGCGCCCCGACCTCGTAGCGCAGCCCCGACGCCTGGATGACGGCGATCGCCGCCTCCACGTGGGCGTGCGGGTCCTCCGCGGTGCCGGGCGGCGACGGCGCCACCTGGATCTCGGCGATGACGGTCATCGCCGGCCCTCCTCGACCGACTCGACGACGTGCTCGTCGCGGGACTCGGCGAGCCGGGCCGTCCACTCGGCTATCCGGCGGGCGACGTCCTGCTCGGTCAGCCCCGCGTCGGCCAGCACCTGGCCACGGCTGCCGTGCTCGAAGAACTGCTGCGGCAGGCCGAGGGTGCGCACCGGCACGTCGACGTCGCGGTCCTGCAGCGCCTGGGAGAGCGTGGTCCCCACCCCCCCGGCGCGGCCGCCGTCCTCGACGGTGACGACCAGGCGGGAGCCGGCGGCGAGCTCGAGCAGCTCTTCGGAGACCGGCAGCACCCACCGCGGGTCGACGACGGTCACCTCGATGCCGTGGTCGGCAGCGCGCTCGGCGACCGCCAGGCACATCGGCACCATGGAACCGACGGCGACCAGCAGCACGTCCCGCCGCTCGCCACGGCGCAGCACGTCGACCGGCCCGCGCCGCTCGACCGCCGGGATGTCCGGCGGCAGGGAGCCCTTCGGGAACCGCACGACCGACGGCCCGTCGGAGACCTCCACCGCCTCGCGCAGCTCCTCGCGCAGGGTGGCCTCGTCGCGCGGCGCGGCCAGCCGCAGCCCCGGGACCACCGAGAGGATCGACATGTCCCACATGCCGTTGTGCGAGGCGCCGTCCTCACCGGTCACCCCGGCGCGGTCGAGCACCACCGTCACCGGCTGGCGGTGCAGCGCGACGTCCATGAGCAGCTGGTCGAACGCCCGGTTGAGGAAGGTGGAGTAGACGGCGACGACCGGGTGCAGCCCCGCCATGGCCAGCCCGGCGGCCGAGGTGAGCGCGTGCTGCTCGGCGATGCCGACGTCGAAGGTGCGCTCGGGAAACCGCTCGGCGAACGGCGCCAGCCCGGTCGGGTGCAGCATCGCCGCGGTGATCGCGACGACGTCGGGACGCTCGGCGCCGACGCGGACCAGCTCGTCGGCGAAGGCGTCGGTCCAGGCCAGGCCCGTCTTGCGGACGCTCGCGCCGCTGTCGGGGTCGAAGACGCCGGTGGCGTGCCAGGCGTCGATTTGGTCGGTCTCGGCCGGCGGGTAGCCGAAGCCCTTGGTGGTGACGGCGTGCACGATCACCGGGCCGCCGAACGAGCGGGCCCGCCGCAGCGCGGACTCCATCATCTCGACGTCGTGACCGTCGACCGGGCCGACGTACTTCATGCCGAGGTCCTCGAACATGCCCTGCGGTGACAGGACGTCCTTGAGGCCCTTCTTGATCGCGTGCAGCGCGTCGTAGAGCTTGGTGCCGACGACGGGGGCCCGGTGCAGCGCCTGCCGGACGGCGGCGAGCGCCTCCTCGTACCCGGGGCGCAGCCGCAGGGTGGCCAGCGCGTCGGCAACCCCCCCGATCGTGGGCGAGTAGGAGCGCCCGTTGTCGTTGACAACGATGACGACCGGGCGGTCCTGGGCCGCGGCGATGTTGTTCAGCGCCTCCCAGGCCATGCCTCCGGTCAGCGCGCCGTCCCCGATCACCGCGACGACGGGGCGGGAGTCACCGCGGATGGCGAAGGCCTTGGCCAGGCCGTCGGCGTAGGACAGCGACGTCGAGGCGTGGCTGTTCTCCACCCAGTCGTGCTCGCTCTCGGCGCGGCTGGGGTATCCGGAGAGCCCACCCCGCTGGCGCAGCCGCTCGAAGCCCTCGACCCGGCCGGTCAGCATCTTGTGCACGTAGGACTGGTGGCCGGTGTCGAAGACGATCGGCTCGCGCGGGGAGTCGAACACCCGGTGCAGGGCGATCGTGAGCTCGACGCACCCGAGGTTCGGGCCGAGGTGACCCCCGGTCCTGGCCACGCTGGTGACCAGGGCGTCACGGACCTCCGCCGCGAGGGCGGGCAGCTGCTCGGGGGGAAGGGCCCGAAGGTCCTCCGGACCCCGCAGCGATCGCAGGAGCGGCACGGTGCGGCGGTGTCCTCTCGGTCGGGCGGAGGCTGCTGAGCAGCCGCCGACCCACTGTAGCTGCGCTTCACGGGTACTTCCGGTCGAGCGGGTGCCGCGGATGCAGCTCACAGCGCCCCGGTCCTCGCTCACAGCCGGGGAACCCACCGTTCACCCCGCAGCGCACCGCCGACGACCTCCACCCCGCGGGCGGCGGCGGCCAGCCGCGCCCCCTCCCGCTCGTAGGCCACCATCGCCGCCTCGATGGCGTCGGGCGGGAGCTGGTCGGCCAGCTCCACGCGCAGCGTGCGCCAGCCGGCGCGCGCGGCCTCCAGGCCGGCCGCGACGTGGTCCCCGGCGAACCGGGCAAGCAGCACCGGATACCGGCGGAGCACCTCGTGCGCGCGGTAGTCCGGCGGGACGAGGTCGAACAGCCAGGCGACGGCGGTGCGCTCCCAGTCCGGCGCGCCAGGTGGGCGCACCTCCTCCGGCCAGCCCGGCGGCAGCGTCCTGTCCACGGCGCCAGTCTGCCGCACCGGTCGAACGTGCGTTCGACGGCGTGCCGGTGCCCGGGTGCCCGCGTCAGCCGGCGGGCGGCGCCGTCGTCAGGAGCCGACCTGCCGCTTGAGCCAGAACTGCTCGAACCCCCAGGTGCCGGCACCGCTGGAGTGGTAGCTGACGAGCTCCCACCCCTCGGCACCGAGCTTGTTGAGCACCGAGCTGGTGTCGCCCTGCTGCCGTTCCGACTGACCGCCGGGGAGCTTGACGCTCACTCCGGCCCGCTGCGACTCGGCGTCGTTCGCGGTGATGACCGAGGCGTATTCCCACGTGGGCACAGGGAGACGGTATCCAATGGGCATCCGGCGGGTGACGGCAGCAGGACGGGAGGCGGTTCCGTCGCGGTCACCGGCCGGCCGGCACCAGCAGCGCCACGCACTCCACGTGGGCGGTCATCGGGAAGGCGTCGAACCCGCGCAGCGCGGCCAGCCGGTAGCCGGCCTCCCCGAACGCCGCGACGTCCCGGCCCAGCGCGGCCGGGTCGCAGGCCACGTAGACGACGGCGCGGGCCCCGCTGCCGGCCAGCAACCGGCTCACCGCCGTCCCGGCACCGGCGCGGGGCGGGTCCAGGACGACGACGTCGGGCGCGGCGCCGAGCTCGGCGAGCAGGTCCGCCAGCCCGTCGGCGTCCACCTCGCCCTGCCACACCTCGGCCTGCGGGAGCGCGGCCAGGTTGGCGTCGGCCGCGGCGCAGGCACCCGGGTCCTGCTCCACGCACACCACCCGGCCCTGCTCGCCGACGGCGGGGGCGAGAGCACCGCCGAAGAGGCCCGCGCCGGCGTAGAGGTCGAGGACGAGCTCCCCCGGACCCGCCGCGGCGAACTCCGCCACCGCCGCGACGAGCGCGTCGGCCGCGGCCGGGTGCACCTGCCAGAAGCCGGTGCCCTCGACCTCCCAGTCCCGCCCGCCCGCCCGCCGCTCGGCGCGGCCGGCCGGCTCCGCGGGCAGCTCCTCCCCCGCCCGCAGCACCTCGGTGGCCTGCACCCGGCCCCGGCGGTCCAGCCGGGCGGTGGTCACCGTGCCCGCCGAGTCGACCGAGACGTCGACGGCGCCCGCCCCCGGCCAGCGCCGTCCGAGCACCGCCCGCGCCGCGGGCTCCACGGTGATCGGGCAGTCGTCGAGGAGCGCCACGTCGTGCGACCGGTGCCGGCGCAGGCCGGGCGCGCCGGTGTGGTCGACGGCGAAGCGGGCCCGCGAGCGCCACCGCAGGGCGCCACCGGGCAGCTCCTCGACGGCGAGGCCGGCCACCACCGGGTCCTCGGGGTCGAGCCTGCCGAGCCGGACCAGCTGCTCCCGCACCACCGCGGCCTTGAGCCGGTGCTGCTCGGCCGGCTCCACGTGCTGCCAGTCGCAGCCGCCGCACTTCCCGGGGCCGCTGTACGGGCAGGGGCGCTCGACCCGTCCCGGTGCCGCGACCAGCACCTCGACGGCATCGGCGCGGCAGAAGCCGGGGTGCCGGTCCTCGGTCACCCGGACCCGCACCCGCTCGCCCGGCAGGGTGTGCCGGACGAACACCACCCGGCCCTCGTGCCGGGCGACGCAGTGCCCGCCGTGCGCGACCGGACCGACCTCGACCTCGAACTCCCGCCCGAGCCATCCCAGGCCCTTGGGAGCGTCGGGCGCCTTGGCCGCGGTGCGCCTGCGGCCCCGCTGCAGGGCCCCGCCCCGAGCCTGCGTGGGGCGGGGGGCAGCGGCGGCCCCGTCCCGAGGCTCGCCCCGAGCCTGCGAGGGGTGAGGAGAACGGGGTCCTTCATCCATACGGGGTCACGTCCATCTCGTCGTCGGTGTAGCCCCGCCGGAGGTCACCGGGCGCGGGCCCGCCGCGCCGCCCGTCGGCGTCGTCGTCGTGCCCGGCGGTGCTCTCCAGCTGCCACGGCACCGTGGTGATCATGACCCCCGGCTGGAACTGCAGCCGGGCGCGCAGCCGCAGCGCGCTCTGGTTGTGCAGGATGTTCTCCCACCAGTGGCCGACGACGTACTGCGGCACGAAGACCACCACGAGCTCGCGCGGGCTGTCCCGGCGGATGCTCTTGACGTAGTCGAGCACCGGGCGGGTGATCTCCCGGTACGGCGACTCCAGCACGGTCAGCGGCACCGGGATGTCGTAGCGCTGCCAGTCGGCCTGCAGCGCCCGGGTCTCGGCGTCGTCGACGTTGACCGTCAGCGCGGTCAGCGCGTCGGGGCGGGTGGCCCGGGCGAAGGCCAGCGCGCGCAACGTCGGCTTGTGCACCCTGGAGACGAGGACGACGGCGTGCACCTTGCTCGGCAGGGTGCGGGCGTCGGTGTCGGGTTCCAGCTGCTGCGACACGTTCGAGTAGTGCCGGTTGATGGCTCTCATCAGGAGGAACAGCACCGGCATGGCCAGCAGCACCAGCCAGGCGCCGCGGGTGAACTTGGTGACCACGATGATCAGCAGCACGACGGTGGTGAGCGACCCGCCGACGAAGTTGATCGCCTGGGAACGGCGCATGCGCCGGCGGGTGACGGCGTCGTCCTCCGCGCGCAGCTCCCGGTTCCAGTGCCGCACCATCCCCCACTGGCCGATGGTGAAGCTGGTGAACACCCCGATGATGTAGAGCTGGATCAGCCGGGTCACGTCGGCCTCGAAGACGACGATCAGCAGCCCGGCGAAGCCGGCCAGCAGCAGGATGCCGTTGCTGTACACCAGCTTGTCGCCGCGGGTGTGCAGCTGCCGGGGCAGGAAGCGGTCCTGGGCCAGCACCGACCCCAGCAGCGGGAAGCCGTTGAACGCAGTGTTGGCGGCCAGGATGAGGATGAGCGCGGTGGCGGCCTGGATGTAGTAGAAGCCGACCGAGGTGTCGCCGCCGAAGGTCGCCGCGGCCAGCTGGGCGATGACCGTGCGCTGCGGCTCGGTCTCGCAGTCGGTGAAGCCCACCAGGTCGCAGGGGAACTCGGTGTACTTGACGTCGCCGAGCAGGGCCAGCGCGGTGACCCCGGCGAACATGAAGGCGGCCAGCCCGCCCATGAGCGCGAGCGTCGTGGCGGCGTTGCGGCTCTTCGGCGGCCGGAACGCCGGAACGCCGTTGGCGATCGCCTCGACCCCGGTCAGCGCGGTGCAGCCGGAGGCGAAGGCGCGGAGCGCGAAGAACACCAGCGCCAGCCCCGCCACCTGCTCGTAACCGGGTTCCGGGGTGATCGAGTACTGGGCGCTCTCGGCGACGACCGGATTGTCGGTGAAGAAGTCCCGGATCAGGCCGGTGACGATCATGATCATGATCCCGGCCACGAACATGTACGTCGGCAGCGCGAAGGTCCGGCCCGACTCGCGCAGCCCGCGCAGGTTCGCCGCCGCGAGGATCGCCACCAGGCCCAGCGCGATGGCCACGCGGTGCTCGTTGAGCGCGGGGAAGGCGGAGATGATGTTGTCGGTGCCGGCCGAGACCGACACCGCCACGGTGAGCACGTAGTCGACCAGCAGCGCGCTGGCCACGACGAGGCCGGCGAACTGGCCGTGGTTCTTCATCGCGACCTCGTAGTCGCCGCCACCGGAGGGGTAGGCACGCACCACCTGCCGGTAGGAGAGCACCACCGTGATCAGCAGGAGCACGACGAGCAGCGCGAGCCAGGGGGCCAGGTAGAGGAACGCCGTGCCCGCCAGGGTCAGCACGATCAGGATCTCCTGGGTGGCGTAGGCCACGGAGGAGAGCGGGTCGCTGGCGAAGATCGGCAGCGCGAGCCGCTTGGGCAGCAGGGACTCCCCCGCCCGGTCGCTGCGCACGGGGCGGCCGAGGACGAGGCGTTTCGGGAGTTGTCCGAGGTCGGACAGGCTTGGCACGGCGCGATGGTACGGACGTGCGGGAGGCCCGCGGGCGTGACTCGGCGCACCTCGCCCCGACGGGGGGATACCGGCGTCCTGCCCGCTGGCGGACCGTGCGCGGGTGTAGCTTCGCGGCCGGTGATGCGCGGGCGGTCGGCGCCGGCGCCGCCGGAGATCTGCGGGAGTGACGCGCGTGCACGTGGTCGTGATGGGCTGCGGCCGTGTCGGCTCGGCCATCGCCCGGCGCCTGGAGCAGATCGGGCACAGCGTGGCCGTGATCGACCAGGACCCCGAGTCCTTCCGGCGGCTCGGCCCGGAGTTCACCGGGCGCCAGATCAAGGGCCTCGGCTTCGACCGGCAGACCCTGCTGGACGCCGGCATCGACTCCGCGGGCGCCTTCGCGGCGGTCAGCAGCGGCGACAACTCCAACATCATCTCGGCCCGCGTGGCGCGGGAGACCTTCGGCGTCCAGCACGTCGTGGCCCGCATCTACGACTCCAAGCGGGCCGAGGTCTACGAGCGCATGGGCATCCCGAGCGTCGCCACCGTCCCCTGGACGGTGAACCGGCTGCTGCGCGAACTCCTCTCGGTCAAGGTGAGCGAGCTGTGGCGCGAGCCCACCGGCAAGGTGCTGCTGGTGCGCGTGACGGTCACCGACGCCTGGGTGGGGCGCAAGCTCGCCGCCCTCGAGGCGGCCACCGGGGCCCGCGCGGCCTGGCTGGTCCGCTTCGGTGAAGCCCAGCTGCCCACGCCGGTCACGGTGCTCCAGGACGGCGACCAGCTCGTCGTCGCCGTCACCGACGAGCTGACCGCACGCGTGCACGAGGTCGTCGAGCGCGGCCCCCAGGAGGGGAGTCACTGATGCGGGTCGCGATCGTCGGGGCCGGCGCAGTGGGACGGTCCATCGCGGGGGAACTCCTGGGTTACGGCCACACCGTCATGCTCATCGAGAAGGACAGCCGCAAGGTCCGCACCCGGTCGGTGCCCGGCGCGGAGTGGGTGCAGGCCGACGCCTGCGAGGTCTCCTCGCTGGAGGAGGCGCAGCTGGCCACCTGCGACGTCGTGGTGGCCGCGACCGGCGACGACAAGGCCAACCTCGTCGTCTCGCTGCTGGCCAAGACCGAGTTCGCGGTCAATCGCGTGGTCGCCCGGGTCAAGGACCCGCGCAACGAGTGGCTCTACACCGAGGCGTGGGGCGTCGACGTCGCCGTCTCCACCCCCCGGGTGCTGGCCGCCCTGGTCGAGGAGGCCGTGTCGGTGGGCGACGTCGTCCGGCTCATGAGCTTCCGCAAGGGCGCGGCCAACCTGGTGGAGATCACCCTGGGCGACGACACCCCCTGGGTCGGCCACGCCCTGCGCGAGGTGCCGCTGCCCCGCGAGACGGTGCTGACGACGATCCTCCGCGGCGACCGGGTCATCACCCCGTCGCCGGACGAACCGCTGGAGTCCGGCGACGAGCTGCTGTTCGTGTCGCACGGCGACACCGAGGAGGAGCTGCAGCACGTCTTCGCGCCGGACGGCCCGGGCCGCACCGACCGCTGAACGAGGGACCCCGTCTTCCTCACCCCTCGCAGGCTCGGGGCGAGCCTCTCGACGGGGCCGCAGCGTGCCCCTGCACCGGAGTCGTGATCAGGTGACGGGCGGGCCGGGCGCGCGGTGCCGGTGCAGCCGGGCGACCACCCACAGGGTCACCACGAGCACGACCGCGGTGAGCGGCAGGCCGAGCACGACCGACGCCGTGCCGAGCAGCTCCACCTCGTCGGCGCGGTAGAGCACCCACTGCACCCCTGCCCGCAGGAAGAACGAGGCCGCCCAGAGCGCGGTCAGCCAGGAGTAGGCGCGCAGCAGCCGGGGCTCCCGGCGCCAGTGCAGCTGCGGCACCGCCGCCGGGTCGGGCACCGGCGGCGCGGTGGCGGGCGCGGGCGCGTCCTCGCGCGCCGCCCGACGACTCCAGGGCAGCGAGTGGGTGGCCATCGCGCCGAGGTGGCTCGGCGCCAGGAACTCGGCCACCACCCCGACCAGCGGCCAGCGCAGCGGGATCGAGCCCAGGAGCACCACCCCGACCACCAGGCTGCGCACGATGCCGAGCACGAAGAAGTCGCGGGCCTGACCGGTGTTGGCGGCGATGGCCACCGCGATGCCGACGCCGACCAGGCCGCTCACCGCCTGCTGCACGCTCTGCCGGCGGCTCAGCCGCAGCACGAAGACCGCGACCGCCGCGACCACCGCCGCCCAGATGCCGGTGCGCAGCCCGGCGATGCCGTTGGCCACGATGAAGGCGACCGTGGGCAGCGTGGCGTCGAGCATGCCGCGCCAGCCACCGAGCTGCGCCAGCAGCTGCTCGCGGTCGAACGGGGAGGCCGGCGCGCCCGCCTCGGGAACGTGCTCGCCGTCGCCCGGCCGGCCCGCTGCGGTCACCTTCGTCTCCCCCGATCGCTGCCCGGCCCACGCATGACGGCTCCCCGCCGCTGTGCGGTGGTCAGCCGGCGCTCAGCTCGTACCAGGGGTTGTAGATGACCTGACGGCCCTCGAAGGAGGCGAACCGCCCCCGCGCGGTCAGCGACCGACCGGGCTCGATACCCGCGATCCGCCGCCGGCCCAGCCACACCAGCGTCACCGACCCCGAACCGTCGAACAGCTCGGCCTCGAGCGTGGGCACCGTCTCGCGCGGCGTGTAGACGACCGACTTCAGCCGACCGGTGACGGTGACCACCGCGCCCTTGCGGCAGGTGCTGACCGGCTCGCAGCCTGCGGTGGCCGTTCCCGCGCGCAGCTCCTGCGCGTCGATGGCGTGGTCGTCGGCGGTCAGTCGCTGCAACGTGCGCGACCACCAGCCCGCCGGTCGGGTCTCCGTCACGGTTCCAGCGTAGTGCGCCACGGTGCCCACGGGGACGCGCGCGGGTGTTCCCTGCATCGCGTCGTCAGGCCGGGCCGGCAGCCGGCCCGCCGTCCGGCGACCGCGGGCCCGCAGCCGTCCCCGGGGCGGGCCGCTGCGCGGCCAGCTGGGCCGCGGCCTGCGGGGGCAGGGCGAGCGGGAGCGGCTCGCGCACCGGCATGGGCTCGCTGCCCCGGACGACGACGATGCCGCGGAACGCCGTCTCCAACGCCGCCGCCTCGGCCTCGGCGCCCGCGGCCGCGGAACCGCTGAGCAGCCCCCGCAGGAACCAGCGGGGTCCGTCCACGCCGAGGAAGCGGGCCGGTCGCCGGACCGGCGGCTGGGCGGCCTGCCCGGGCTGAGCCGGCGGGGCCGCCACGACGGTGCCGACGAGCTCCGCGCCGAACGGGCCCTCCACCTCGCGCAGCGACGCGCCCTGACCCGAGGCGCTGCGGGCCAGCTCGGCGCGGACGTCGTCCCAGATGCCGGCCGCCCGGGGCGCGGCGAAAGCCGCGATCTGCAGCAGCGAGTCCCCGTGGCGCAGGGTCGCGCCGATCACCTTCTGCTGCTGGTTGAGCTCCACCCGCAGGTCCATGCCGGGCAGTGCGGGCAGCCGGATCGCCCCCAGGTCGATGCGCGCCAGACCGTCGTCGGGCGCGTCGGCCTCGTCCCAGGGACCGCTCGTGGGCGGGACGTCCCGGATGCGCTGCTGGGGCTCCGGGGGGACGCCCCGCTCGCGCAGGCTGCGGTCGATGCGGTTGCGCCGTCGTCCGAACGGCATGTCAGTTCCCCTCGGGTGCTGGAGTGTCGGAGGACCCGGCCGCACCGGCCTGGTACCCGCCGGTGGAGCCGTGCCCACCCCCGCCGCGCTCGCTGGGCGGCAGCTCGGGGACCGGCACGAACCGCGCGCGGACCACCGGCTGCACCACGAGCTGCGCGATGCGGTCGCCGCGCGACAGGCGCAGCGGGGCGGCCGGGTCGAGGTTGATGAGGTTGACCATGATCTCGCCCCGGTACCCCGCGTCGATGGTGCCGGGCGCGTTCACCATGCTGAGCCCGACCCGGTGCGCCAGCCCCGAGCGCGGGTGCACGAAACCGGCGTAGCCCTCCGGGATGGCCACCGCGACGCCGGTGCTCACCAGCCGCCGCTCGAAGGGGGCCAGCTCGACGTCCTCGGCTGCCGCCAGGTCGGCGCCCGCGTCACCGGCCAGCGCGTAGCGCGGGACGGCGGCGTCGGGTGCGGTGAGGAGGACGGGCACGTCCAGCTCGGCGGAGGGATCGGGCACGTCGGCGACCCTATAAGGTCCCCGCCCTCACGCTCCGGGCCCGCGCAGGTCGGACAGGACGCGGCGCGCCAGGCCCTCGGTCGCCCGGCGGTTGACCCGGCCGGAGAGCGCGGCGCCGACGAGGAAGGGGGCCGCGCCGGGGACGGCACCGGCCAGCCGGCGGGTCATGCGCCGGCGCAGGGCGCGCATACCGGCGGTGCCCAGGACGGAGCCGAGCCCCGCGGCGCCGACGCCGGCCACGGCCCGCTGCTGCGACCAGCCGGCCAGGTATGCCTGGGCACGCGCGGCGGCGTCCCCAGGGGGTCGTCGGCCGTGCAGCTCGTGCAGCTCACCGATGAGGACGACCTCCACCGCGGCCACCACCACCGTCTCCGCCCCCAGCTCCAGGGGCACGGCGAGCAACGACGGCGGTGCGAACCAGTGCGCGGCGGACAGCCCGCCGGTGGCCGCGCCGATCCCGGAGGTGGCCCGGCCGGCGCGCTGGACGAGCGCCTCGGCGATCTCGTCGTCCGAGAGACCGGGATGGGCGGCGCGCAGCCGCTCCCGGTCACGGATCGGCAGCCGGGGCACCGCGGCCGCCAGGAGGTCGCCCAGCAGGGCGCCAGGTGCCCGGCCGTCCCCGCCGGGAACCCGGGCGTCGGCCGGGCCGGGCGACGGCGGGCCGCTGCCCCCTCCGCCGAACGCTCCGGCCACGGCGCCGGCGACGGCACCGACGACGTCGCGCAGGCCGCCTCCGGCCGCCCGGTCGGCGCCGCCCCCGGTCAGCCCGGCGACGGCGTCGGCGACGGCCCGCCCGGCGCGCGCCAGGGGGCCTTCCTCGACCGGCGCGGCGCCGTCCGACGGCGCCACCGGTCGTGGCGGCGGGACGTCACGCGGCGCCCCGGTCCGCGGCCCCTCGGTCATCGGTCCCCCAGGTGAGGTACTGGAACGGCCCCCGTGCAGGGTCCCGCCGCGAGCCTGCGAGTGGCGGGGGGCACGGGGGTCCTTTCAGGCGCAGTCGCGGCAGAGCAGCTGGTCGCCGCGGGTGGAGGCCAGGCGGCTGCGGTGCTGCACCAGGAAGCAGCGCGAGCAGGTGAACTCGTCCTCCTGCTTGGGCAGGACGCGGACGGTCAGCTCCTCGTTCGACAGGTCCGCTCCGGGGAGCTCGAGGTTCTCGTTGAAGTCGGTCTCGTCGACGTCGACCGACGAGGACTGGGCCTCGGCCCGGCGAGCCTTCAGCTCCTCGAGCGAGTCCTCGCCGAGCTCGTCGGTCTCGTTGCGGCGCGGGGCGTCGTAGTCGGTGGCCATGGGGTGTGCCCCTCCTCCGGGGTTCTCGCGGGCGTCGTGCCCGCTCGTCTGACGCGGCGCGGGGTGCGCGCCGTCGTCCTGGCCGATCGCCGGTGGGCGACCGGTGGGTCGGTGTGGGGCGTCCCTCACCGGGCGCCCGTCCACTGCGCCGGCCTCTCCTCGCGGAGTGGCCAGCAGCCCCCCAACGCCGTCCGGCCCCGATTTGTGCCCGACTCCGCGGAGGTGACACATCGGGCCCGGGAAGGGCCGGGCGGGCGGCGGAGCGCCAGAGGTTACCCTGCGCCGGTGGCGACTCCCCCGGGTGCTGATCCAACCGTCGTCGGGCCGTACCTGGCCTCCGTCTTCGGGGAGGAGCGATGGCGATCGGTGGACGTCGAGCTGATCGCCGCGGGCATGTCCAACCTCACCTACGTGGTGACGCCCGAGGGCGGGTCCGCGGACGACGCGGTGATCCTCCGGCGTCCGCCGACGGGCGCCGTGCTGGCCACCGCTCACGACATGGCCCGCGAGCACCGGGTGATCTCCGCGCTGGTCCCCACGCCGGTGCCGGTGCCGCGGACACTGCACCTGTGCACCGACACGAGCGTGCTGGGCGCGCCGTTCTACGTGATGGAGCGCGTCGTCGGCCTGCACGTCATCGACCGGATCCCGGAGGGCTACGCCGACGATCCCGCCCGGCGGCGCGCGATCGGCGAGGGCCTGGTCGACGTCCTGGCCGATCTGCACTCGGTCGACCACGTCGCGGTGGGCCTGGGCGACTTCGGCCGCCCGGAGGGCTTCATGGCCCGCCAGGTGCGTCGCTGGACCCAGCAGTGGGAGGCGACCCGCGACCGCGAGCGTCCGGGGTTGGACGCCCTCGCCGCCCGGCTGGCGGAGACCGTGCCCACCACCCAGCGGCACGGGATCGTCCACGGCGACTTCCGGCTGGACAACTGCCTCCTCGACCCGGAGGTGCCCGGCCGCGTCCGGGCGGTGCTGGACTGGGAGATGTCGACCCTGGGCGACCCGCTGGCCGACCTGGGCATGCTCCACGTCTACTGGCCGCAGGCCGGGGAGCGCAGCGTCGCCGGGCAGAGCACGGTGACGGCCCTGGAGGGCTTCCCCACCCGCGCGGAGGTCGCGGCACGCTACGCCGAGCGCAGCGGCCTGGACCTCTCCGACCTGCCCTGGTACGTGGGCTTCGCCTACTTCAAGTTCGCGGCGATCGTCGCCGGCATCGTCGCCCGCTCGGCCGCCGGAGCCATGGCGGGCAAGGACACGGCGGGCTACGCCGACCGGATCGACCCCTGCGTCGAGCGGGGACGCGCCGCGCTGGACGACGGTGCGATCTAGGGACGCCGTCCGCCCCTAAGCTCGCTGCTGACAGCCGTCCGCACCAGTCGTCGGCGCCGTCCGTCCCGTCCCGGCCGGTCGGCGCCCCGCCTGCCGGATCCCGCCCGAGGAGCATTCCCGTGACCGAGCGCACCGTCCAGCCTCCGGTGCGCCCGCGCAGTGGCCGTCGCCCGCTCCCCCCGCTGATCTTCCTGCTGGTCCTCGCGCTGGCCGCCGGAGCGGTGTGGTGGACGGTGGTCCGGCAGGACCGGGAGCAGCAGGCAGCGGACGCGCGGGCGTGCGCCACCGCGGAGGCGGCGCCCCCGTCGCTGGACCCGGCAGCCGTCTCGGTGCGGGTCCTCAACGCCACGGACCAGGGCGGGCTCGCGCAGACGGTGGCCGACGAGCTCGCCGCACGCGGCTTCACGGTGAGCGAGGTCGCGAACGACCCGAGCAGCCGCGAGGTGGAGGGCGTCGGGGAGGTCCGCCACGGCTCGCCGGGCAACGACGCCGCACGCTTCCTCGCGGTGCACGCGCCGGGCGTCGGGGACTACCGCGACACCCGGGCCACCGCGGTCGTCGACCTCGTCCTCGGCCCCGAGTTCACCTTCCCCGACAGCCTGGCCACCCCCGAGGAGGTCGAGACGGCGCTCACCGCGCCGGAGAGCGCCGCCGAGGACTGCTGAGCCGCACTGCCGGTCAGCGGTGCAGCTCGGACACCAGCGCGAGGAAGGGCTCGGCCACCGAGGGGGCCACCGCGACGACCATCGGCTCGCCGACCGGCGTGCCGTCGAGGCCCGTCACCACCGCGCCCGCCTCGGCGGCCACCAGCGCGCCGGCCGCGTGGTCCCACGGGTTCAGGTCGAGCTCGTAGTAGGCGTCCACCCGGCCGGCTGCCACGGCGCAGAGGTCCAGCGCGGCACTGCCGAACCGCCGGATGTCCCGCACGCGCGTGACCAGCTGCGCCACCACCGCGCCCTGGGCCCTCCGCTGCTCGACCCGGTAGCCGAAGCCGGTTGCGACCATCGTCCGGTCCAGCGCCTCCGGCGTCGGAACGGTGAGCCGGCGCGGCGGCCGCCCGGGCGACTCCAGCCACGCGCCGCCGCCGGACGTCGCCGAGAACAGCTCCCCGGTGGCCACGTTGAGCACCACGCCGGCCCGCACCACCCCGTCGACCTCGGCGGCCACCGAGACGGCGTAGGCCGGGATGCCGTAGAGGAAGTTCACGGTGCCGTCGATCGGGTCGACGATCCACCGCACCCCGCTCGTCCCCTCGCGTGCGGCCCCCTCCTCCCCCAGCACCCCGTCCGCCGGCCGGGCGGCGAGCAGCCGCCGCACCAGCAGCTCCTCGCTGGCGGTGTCCACCGCCGTGACGACGTCGACGGGGCTGGACTTGGTGGTGACGTGCTCGCCGGCGGACTCCCGCCCGCGGGCCACCAGGGCGGCGGCCTCCCGTGCGGCCGTCACCGCGAGCTCCAGCAGCGCGCCCGGTGCCGGCCGGTCGGAAGGAAGTGCGTGCGCAGAGGTCATGCGGCGATCCTGCCGCAGGGAGGGGACCCCTCGTCGGGGCCCGCTGCGAGCATGCGAGCTGCGGGGGGCGAGGGGGCCTTCCACTAGCCTGTCGGCGTGCAGGGCTTCGGGGTGGACATCGGCGGCAGCGGCATCAAGGGGTGCCTGGTCGACCTGGACGAGGGACGGCTGATCGGGGAGCGGCTGCGCATCGAGACGCCGCAGCCGTCGCTGCCCGAGCCCGTCTTCGACGTCGTGGCTCGCATCGTCGGGTCGTTCGGGTGGTCCGGACGCGTGGGGGTGACCTTCCCGGGGGTACTCAAGTCGGGCGTCGCGCACACGGCCGCGAACGTCGACAAGACCTGGCTGGGCACGGACCTCGCCGCGGGGGTCGCCCAGCGCGTCCCCGGCCCGGTGGAGACGCTGAACGACGCCGACGCCGCAGGACTGGCCGAGATGCGCTACGGCGCCGGCCGCGACCGGCGCGGGGTGGTGCTCATGCTCACGTTCGGCACGGGCATCGGCAGCGCGCTGTTCGTCGACGGGAAGCTGGTGCCCAACACCGAGTTCGGTCACATCCAGGTCGACGGCGAGGACGGCGAGAAGCGCGCTTCCGCGGCCGCCCGGGAGCGGGAGGAGCTCAGCTACCCCGAGTGGGCGCAGCGCGTCGACCGCTACCTCGACGTCCTGGAGGCCGGCGTCTGGCCGGACCTGATCATCGTGGGCGGCGGGGTCAGCAAGAAGGCCCACAAGTGGGTCCCGCTGCTGTCCACGCGCACCCCGGTGGTGCCCGCGGAGCTGCAGAACGACGCCGGGATCGTCGGGGCCGCGCTGGCTGCGGCCGAGCGCGGCGAGGCCTGACCGCGGCGTCCCGGCGCCGGGTGACCCTCCCGGGGTGAGCCGACCGCCCCCTCGGAGCGAGGGGCCGGGGTGCGAGGCGCTGGTTTCACCCGGCGACGTCGTTACAATGGTGGAGCCCCAGCCCGCCGCGCTCCAGCCGGGAGGGATTCCCATACCCGATCGTGGCCAAACGCCGCGCCGGTCCGTGGGGTCCCTCCCGCTCCGAGCACAGGGCCGGAGCCGCTGCCCGCGGGCCACACGGTCCCCCGGGGAACGCACCCAGCACGGGAAGGAACCTGAGTGCCCGCCGATCAGCCAGCACCGGAAGCAGCCGCAGCGAGCACCCCGCGCGCCAGGACGGCCGCAGCCGGTACCCGTGCCAAGAAGCCGGCCGGCGAGCCGGCCGCTGCGCGGAAGAAGGCACCGGCCAAGGCCGCCGGTACCACGACCGCGGCCAAGGGCCGCGCAAAGCCGGCGATCACCCCGTCCACGGCGGCCGGCGAGGGCACGGTCCTCACCGCGGTGGCCAGCGAGGACGGCGCGGTCGCGGTCGTCGACGCCGGCTCCGAGGGCCTCAAGCTCGACGAGACGGTCGTCACCGGCAAGGACGGTGTCGAGGTCGCCGCCGAGGAGGAGACCGCAGAGGGCGGCACCGACTTCGAGTGGGACGAGGAGGAGGAGTCCGAGGCCCTCCGCCAGGCCCGCAAGGACGCCGAGCTCACCGCCTCGGCCGACTCGGTCCGCGCCTACCTCAAGCAGATCGGCAAGGTCGCGCTGCTCAACGCCGAGGAGGAGGTCGACCTCGCCAAGCGGATCGAGGCCGGCCTCTACGGCGCCGAGCGGCTGCGCCAGGCCGAGGAGGAGGGCCAGAAGCTCTCCCCGCAGATGCGCCGCGACCTCAACTGGATCGTCCGCGACGGCGAGCGCGCCAAGAACCACCTGCTGGAGGCCAACCTCCGCCTCGTGGTCTCCCTGGCCAAGCGCTACACCGGCCGCGGCATGGCGTTCCTGGACCTGATCCAGGAGGGCAACCTCGGCCTGATCCGCGCGGTCGAGAAGTTCGACTACACCAAGGGCTACAAGTTCTCCACCTACGCCACGTGGTGGATCCGCCAGGCCATCACCCGCGCCATGGCCGACCAGGCCCGCACCATCCGCATCCCGGTGCACATGGTCGAGGTCATCAACAAGCTCGGTCGCATCCAGCGCGAGCTGCTCCAGGACCTGGGCCGCGAGCCCACCCCGGAGGAGCTGGCCAAGGAGATGGACATCACCCCGGACAAGGTGCTGGAGATCCAGCAGTACGCCCGGGAGCCGATCAGCCTCGACCAGACCATCGGTGACGAGGGCGACAGCCAGCTCGGCGACTTCATCGAGGACTCCGAGGCCGTCGTCGCCGTCGACGCGGTCAGCTTCACCCTGATGCAGGACCAGCTGACCAGCGTGCTGCAGACCCTCTCCGAGCGGGAGGCCGGCGTGGTCCGGCTGCGCTTCGGCCTCACCGACGGCCAGCCGCGCACCCTCGACGAGATCGGCCAGGTCTACGGCGTGACCCGCGAGCGGATCCGTCAGATCGAGTCGAAGACGATGTCGAAGCTGCGCCACCCCAGCCGCTCCCAGGTGCTGCGCGACTACCTGGACTAGGACGCCGGCACCGGTCCCGTACACCGCCGTCGGCCTCGCGCAGCGCCGTGACCCGGACGGGTCACGGACTGCCGGTGGCGGTGTACGCCGACACCTGTCGGGTAGACGGCGTAGCGTGGGGCCCGTCAGAACAGCAGCGGACCCACGGCCGGACCGGTCACCCGACGGCCCGGCAGATGATCACCAGCACGTGCACCACCCGTCCCAGCCAGTGACGTCCCCTGCTGAACCCGCTCCACCCACGCCCGGCGTGTTACGGACTCATCTCATTCGGCGAGTCCGGGATGAACCGGGCGGGAACGGGAATCCGAGGGGCCATCCTGGCGCTGTGCAGGAGGCCGATCCGCAGCCGCGGGTCCGTGCGGTAGAGAGCGAGTGATGACCCAGATGACCCAGACGCTGACGACGACCCCCGCCGCCGACGACCTGGTCGTGCCCTTCCACTGCGACCGCTGCGGCGCACTTGCCAAGGTCCGTGTCGTGCTCGCCAACGGCAGCGACCTCGTGTTCTGCGGACACCACGCCCGCGAGTACGAGGGCAAGCTGCGTGACATCGCCGTCGACATCATCGACACTGAGGGCGAGCAGCGCGTAACTGCGTGAGAGAGGCGCTATCGTCGCGCCCGCGATGACCGCCTCACCCGACGACGCCGCCGCGTCCGACGTCCCGCCTCGTGCGGGCGCCGGGCCGGCGGCTCCGTCGTCTGTGGGGACCCCCGGTCGGCGGCGACCGGAGGAAACCCCCATGTCCCAGCACCACCCCGCATCCGACGAGACGGTGCGCATGCGTCCCGACGCCGGCGACGGGCCACCACCGCCCACGGGCTCGGTCCCGGCCTACCAGGCCGGGGCGGACGACACCCGTCCGGTGGGCCGGGACTGGCAGCCCGGCACGCCCGCTGCGCCCCCGGTCACCGCGGAGAACGCCGCCACCGGGTCGGACCCGGTGGACGACGACGCCGCCAGCACCCGCCGCATCCCGGTGGACGCGGAGGCACCCGTTGCGGACGACGACAGCGCGCGGACCGGCGTCATCCCTCCCGTCGACGACCGCGACGCCACGGACGCCACGGACGCCGCGCCCCCCGAGCCGGCCGCCCAGGACGCCGATGCCGCCGGTCCCCCGCCGCTGGGACAGGAGGACCACGGCGGCCCTCGTGGCCCCTGGTGGCGGCGCCGCGCCGCCCTGGTCCCCGCCGGTGTCCTGGCCGCGCTGGCCGCCCTCTACGGCATCGACCTGGTCGCGTCCTCCGGCGAGGTGCCGCGGAACACCGTCGTCGCCGGTGTCGACGTCGGCGGGCTCTCCCCCGCGATGGCGGCCCAGCGGCTGGAGGAGCAGCTCGCCCCCCGGGTCGTGGCCGACCACCCCGTCACCGCCGCCGACGTGACGGCCACCCTCTCCCCCGCCACGGCGGGGATCACCCTCGACGTCCCCCGGACCGTGGACGCGGCCGAGGAGCAGCCGCTCAACCCCTGGACGCGCCTGGTCACCCTGGTCTCCGACCGCGAGGTGGAGCCGGTGATCACCGGCGAGGAGACGGCGCTGAACGCGCAGATCGAAGCCATCGCCGCACAGGTCGACCGGGCTCCGCAGGACGCCACGATCGCCATCGAGGGCACCACGCCGTCGGTCGTGGAGCCGGTGGACGGCCGGACCCTCGACCGGGAGGGCGCCGCCGACGCGATCACCGACGCCCTGGCCTCCGGCGGGGACCCCAGCACGCCGATCGAGCTGCCCGTGGAAGAGACCCCCGTTCAGGTCGACGCCGAGGAGGCCCGCCGCGTCCTCGAGGAGACGGTCACCCCCGCGCTCTCCGCGCCCGTCCAGGTCGTGAGCCAGGACGGCACCACCTCGGCCGAGGTGCCGGTGACGGCGATCGCCGACGCGCTCGCCTTCACCCCCGAGGACGACGGCGAGCTCGCCGTCGAGCTGGACCCCGGGTCGCTGCAGGCGGCGCTCGGCGACGAGCTGTCGGTCTTCGGCGCCCCGGCGCAGGACGCCACCTTCGACGTCTCCGGCGGCTCGGTGCGCGTCGTCCCGTCGGTCGACGGCACCGGTATCGCGCCGGCTCGGCTGGCCGAGCAGCTGCTGCCGGTGCTGACCGAGGACGCGCCCCGGACCGTCACCGCCGAACTGGGCCCTGTCCCCGCGGACTTCACCACCGAGGAGGCCGAGGCCCTCGGCATCCGGGAGGAGATCTCCAGCTTCACCACCAACATCGGCAACCCGGCCAGCGGGACGAACATCCGGGTGGTGGCCGAAGAGGTCGACGGCGCGATCGTCATGCCCGGGGAGACGTTCAGCCTGAACGGCTTCACCGGACCCCGCGGTCTGGCGCAGGGCTACGTCGAGGCCGGCGTCATCAACAACGGCGAGTTCACCACCGCCGTGGGCGGCGGCATCAGCCAGTTCGCCACGACGATGTTCAACGCCGTCTTCTTCGCCGGTCTCGAGGACGTCTTCCACAAGCCGCACAGCTACTACATCAGCCGCTACCCGGCCGGCCGCGAGGCGACGGTCTACTACGACTCGATCGACCTCAAGTGGCGCAACGACGGGGACACGGGCGTCTACATCGACACCGCCTGGACGCCGGGGACCATCACCGTCACCTTCTACGGGACCCCGCGCTACGAGATCGAGTCGATCAGCAGCGAGCGCTACAACATCCGCCAGCCGGTCGTGCAGAACAAGCCGGACAGCCCCACCTGCGAGCCCCAGTCCGGATCGACCGGGTTCGACATCACGGTGACCCGCGTCTTCCGCGACCTGGACACGGGTGCGGAGATCAAGCGGGAGCCCTTCCGCACGCGCTACGCCGCCGAACCCGTGATCAACTGCGTCCCCGCCGAGGAGCCGGCCCCGCCGGGCCCCGAGGGCACCGCACCGGGCGGCCCGCCCGCGCCCGGAGGCCGGCGCCCACCGCGTCCGCGGGCGGCCTGACGCCGGCCGCCCGAGGCGTTCCGCGGGGCGCCGGCGCCGGGCGTCCCGCCGGTCCCCGCCGGCGCGGCGTGCACACTGTGCAGGTGAGCGCCGTCCTCCCCAGCGGCTCGCCCGCCCGGGCCGGCGCGGACGAGCCGGAGCCCCCCGTTCCCGGCGCATCCGGCGCAACCCGGGCCGATGTGCCACCGCCCTCCCGGCTGCGCCGGTGGCCGACCCCGCTGCGGGTGCCGCTGCAGGTGCTCGGGCGCACGCTGGCCAAGGCCTGGCAGGACCGCATCATCGGCCTGTCGGCCGAGGCGGCGTTCTGGCAGATCCTGTCGGTACCGCCGCTGCTCATCGGGTTGCTCGGCTCGCTGGGCTACCTGGGCTCCCTCATCGGCGACGACGCGGTCACGATGATCGAGGAACAACTGCTGAACGCCTCGTCCGAGGTGCTGACCGACGACGTCGTCGACGACCTGGTACGCCCCACGCTGGCCGACATCCTGGGCTCGGGCCGGCTGGAGGTGGTCAGCGTCGGCTTCCTGGTCTCGCTGTGGGCGGGGTCCTCGGCGACCGCGACCTTCATGAACACCATCGTCATCGCCTACGACCAGCGCGACGTGCGTGGCCCGATCCGCACCCGGCTGAAGGCGCTGTGGCTGTTCGTCGTCGGGCTTCTCCTCGCGGTGCTGACGCTCCCGCTCCTGGTGCTCGGCCGCGGCACGCTGGTCGGCCTCGTCCCGCCCGACTGGCGGAGCACCACCGACATGCTGATCAACGCCGTGTACTGGCCGCTCGTGGTGATCGGGTTGCTGCTGGCGCTCACCAGCTTCTTCCACGTGACCCTGCCGAACCGGCTGCCGTGGCGTCGGCACCTGCCCGGCGCGCTGCTCAGCCTCGGGTTCTTCCTGGTGGCCGCGCTGCTGCTGCGTGCCTACGTCGGCAGCTTCCTCACCACCGCCCTGCCCTACGGAGCGCTGGCGGCACCGATCGGCGCCCTGCTGTTCTGCTTCTTCTTCGGCATGGCGGTGCTCCTGGGTGCGGAGCTCAACGCCACCATCCAGGCCCGCTGGCCGGCGCCGCTGCGCCGGCACGAGCGCCGCCGCCGGGAGCGGCGGCAGGCCAAGCTCGACGAGGAGGCCCGCCGGCTCGGCCTGCGGTAGCGCTACTCCTTGCGGAGCTGCTGGTAGACCTCCTTGCACGCCGGGCACACCGGGCTACCGGGCTTGGGGCTCTTGGTCACCGGGAAGACCTCGCCGCACAGCGCCTCGACCATGGTGCCCATGACGGCGCTCTCGGCGATCTTGTTCTTCTTGACGTAGTGGAAGACCTCGTTGGCGTTGCCGGTGTCGGAGTCGCGGACGTCCGGCCGCTCGAGGATGTCGCTGCTGCTCATGCGGTCTCCCTGTTCGACGGTGCAGTCGTGCGACGGCCGCGCGGCCGGGATCGCCGCGGTGCTCGGCGCACCCGGCGACCATTCTGACAGGGTGCCGGCCGCGACCACCGCTCCCCGCCCGGTCCTGTCCCCCGAGGTCGCCGACGGCCTGGCCGACGGCCGGCGGGCGGCGGCCGACGACGTCACGGCGGCGCTCCGGCCGGCGCGGTTGTGGCCGGGGTGATCGGTCAGCCCGGAACGCGCTGACCCGCCCTCACCGGCTATCCCTCGATGACGCGCCCCGTCCGGGCGGGGTTCTCCAGCACCCGGTCCGGCCGGGCATCCACGCCGGCGAGGCGGGTCCGGCTCTTGGGCGGCCGGTCGTTGGCCATGACGACCGCGACCCACGGCAGCACCGTGCCGAGGATCGCCAGGATGATCATCAGCCAGACGATCTTGTAGAAGACGGCAGCCAGGATCAGCGCCAGACCGCGGATCGCCATGGTGATCACGTAGCGCCGCCTGCGGGCGGCCTGCTGGTCGGTCAGGCTCGGCGCAGCTTCGGTGATCAGCACCGGCTCCGGCTTGCGCGACCGCGGGAACTGCTGGCTCGAGGCCACGGGCACCCTTCCCTCCGCTGGCCGGTGGCCGCGGGGGATCAGCCCCGCCGGCTCCCCGGACCACCCCCATGGTGCCACCGGGCGGGGCCCGGTGCAGGGGCCCCGGTCAGCCCGTCGTCACCTGCTTCGCCGCCTTCGCGGCCTGCTTCTGCTCCTGCTTGAACGCCCGCACCTCGGCCAGGGTCTCCGGGCCGGTGATGTCGGCGACCGAGCGCCGGGAGCCGTCGGCGCCGTAGTCACCGGCCGCCTCTCGCCAGCCGGGCGGGGTGACGTCGTACTGCTTGCCGAGCAGCGCGAGGAAGATCTTCGACTTCTGCGTTCCGAAGCCCGGCAGCTGGTTCAGCCGCCTCAGCACCGTGGCGCCGTCGGGTGCGTCGGCCCACAGCCCCTCCACGCGGCCGTCGTAGCGCTCGACGAGGGTCCGGCACACCTCCTGGGCGCGGCCGGCCATCGAGCCGGGGTAGCGGTGCAACGCCGGCGGTCCCTGGAACACCCGCACGAGCTCCTCGGGGTCCATCGCCGCCAGCTGCTCGGCCGAGAGGTTGTCCACGCCGAGCCGGTCGGCCAGCAGGCGCGGGGCGCCGAAGGCCCGCTCCATGGGGAACTGCTGGTCCAGCAGCATCCCGATCAGCAGGGCGAGGGGATCCCGGCCGAGCAGCTCGTCGGCGGCGGCGTCCTGGGCGATGCAGAGGGTCGGCACACCCGAGATGGTGCCGTAGAGCGACCCCGTGGCAATCACCACCGAGCACCGCGGGCCGTATGGTTCCGCCGGTGGACGATGTGCCTGCCAGAGAGCTAGTTCCAGGTTTTGTGAACGAGCGCTGACTTCCGGCTTCGCTCTACCCCGGTCACCACCACGCCGTCCGCATCCTGGGCGCCGGGCGCCACTTCCCGACATGCATAACGAGCCGGCGCGCGGTAGCGTCGCAACAGTAGTTGAGCATTCAATGAGATGCGCCGACTACTGCCCGCCATGTCCGAACCCACCCGCTACAGGGAGAACCGTGCCCAACATCGCTGTCGTCTACTACTCGTCGACCGGGAACGTCCACCAGCTCGCCGCCGCTGTTGCTGACGGCGCCCGCGAAGCCGGGGCCGAGGTTCGCCTGCGTCGAGTCCCCGAGCTGGCTCCCGAGGAGGCCATCGACTCCAACCCGCTCTGGCGCGCCCACGTGGACACCACCGCCGATCAGGTCGAGGTGGCCACGCCGGCGGACCTCGAGTGGGCCGACGGCTACGCCTTGGGCACGCCGACCCGATTCGGCACCCCTGCAGCCCAGATGAAGCAGTTCATCGACACCCTCGGTGGGCTCTGGTTCACCGGGAAGCTGGCCAACAAGGGCGCCACCGCCTTCACCAGCGCGCAGAACGTCCACGGCGGCCAGGAGTCGACGATCCTGACACTGTTCAACGTGTTCTCCCACTTCGGGGCGGTCATCGTGCCGCCCGGCTACACCGACCCCCTCCTGTTCGAGGCCGGCGGGAACCCCTACGGCGTCTCCAACGCCTCGGGCGGCCAGGCGGCGACCGCCAACCAGGCCGAGCTGGCCGCGGCCCGCTACCAGGGCCGCCGCCTCGCCGAGGTGACCGCCAAGCTCGTCGCCTGACATGGATCACGGTTCCTGGGGCTGCTCCGCGGACTCGCCCCAGGAACCGGCCAGATCCAAGATCCCGGCGCTACCGCCGCAAGGTCGCCAGCGCCTCTCCCGCCCATACGGCACGGAGCGCGAACTCCACCCCGTCACGGGTCACCGGGCGCGTCGGCCGCCGCCCTTCCAGGGGCCACGCGGGTAGCGAGTGACTCTCGCGCCGCGGCCGCTCCGCGGGAAGTCGCGGTCAGAACCGGCCCCTCTCGTCGCGGCGGGTCGAACTGGAGTCGACTTCTTCAGCTGCTTCGTCGACGCATGTACTGGTCGAACAGCATCCCCAGGAGCAACGGCAGCGGGGCACGGCGAGGAGTTCGTCGGCAGCGGAGTCCCGGGTCAGGCGGAGGGGCGGCACAGCCGCGATGGTGCCGTACGGCCGTCCCACGGCAATGACCCGCCGGTCGGCCCGGTCAGCCACGCTGCATCGCCGTACGCCCTGTTCCGCCACGGACTTTGTGCCTACCATCCCGGCGCATGAGTGACGGAGCTGACCGAGGGACCGCAGCCGATGCGGACGGCTTCGCGCGCGCCTTCTTCCGGGAATGGACCGGTGCGGGCAACCGGGGGGACTGGCCAGCCTTCGAGGCGATGCTGCACGAGGAGGTGACCCTCCTCGACCCGCTGGAACCGGAACCAGCCGTCGGCAAGTCGGCGGTCCTGGCACGGGCGCAGGCGCAGTACGCGCCGTTTCCCGATGGACGGGTGGACGTCATCGGTGCGCCGCTCGCCAGCGCCGATCGAAGAACGCTGAGCTACCAGTGGCGTTTCGTCGGCACTCACGAACGGCCGATCGAGCCGCCGGGCTTCGCGCCGACCGGAGTGCGGTTGACCCTCGAGGGGATGTCGTACCTGGAGTTGCAGCACGGACGGGTGCGAGCCGTGCGCCTGTTCTTCGACGCCACCGATGTGGCCCGGCAGATCGGCGCAGCACCTCCTCGGGGGCACCGTGTCGAGCGGCTGGTCGTGGCGGCTCAACGGTTGCGAGCCAGGCGCCGACGCTGAACTCGCCCGGGAGCCTCGGATCCTCGGAGCCCCGGACGAAGCGTCGTGACCATCGTGCCGACGTCGATGAAGGCACAGCCGGCCGGTCCCGACCCGAGGTCGGGTCGGGCTCTTCCTCCACTGCGGCGAGCTCGAGAGGGTCGCCGTCGTCTCGGCCCGGTCCGAGACGCTGCCGGTGCTCCCTACCGGGTACGGGGGCCGGTGCCGACGACGGCCCTACTGCTTCGTTGACGCATGTGCTGGTCCAGCAGCATGCCCAGGAGCAGCGCGAGCGGGTCCCGGCTCAGCAGCTCGTCGGCGGCGTCGTCCTGGGCGATGCGAACGGTGGTCACGTCGGAGATGGTGCCCCCGAGCGATCCCGCCGCAATCACCTCCGGACAAGGGGAACGTCTCGATGATGACTCCCTGTGAGGTCAGGGGAGAGCGCTGATCGGAACACCTCTCCTGCGAACGGCGCAGAACGGTCGGAGTGAATGGTGCGGGTGGGTGGCGATGCGTGAGGTCAGGTGGCCGGGTCGGCGGGCCGGGTCGCGGCTGGACCACTGGGCTCTCGATGACGCCATGCGGCGACACTCCGCACCGCCCAGCTCGCACGGGTGACGCCCGGGCCGACCAGCCGGCGCAGCGCCGGACCGGCGGGACTGCCGCCGACGTGGACGGCGATGGCGTGGAGGCCGCGCACGCCGTGCGGGAAGGGTGTCGTGGTCGTCCCCTCCTGCCACTGGCCGGTGGTCGTGCGGCACCGGACGCGCAGCCGGTGCGTACCGGGCGTGGCCGCCCATCGGGCTGTCCACGGCCGCCAGGCGTCCGGGCCGAGGTCGACGCCGAGGGTGGCGTCGGTCCACGTGCCGCCGTCGATCTGCAGCTGCACGCGGTCGACGCCGACGGGCGGTGCCCAGGCGTAGCCGCGGATCCTGACCTCGCCTGGCTGGACGAGGGCGTGCGGGCCGGGGGCGTCGATGCGGGAGGACGGGTGCACTGGGTAGGTGCCGTCGATCCAGCCGCGCGAGCCCCAGTACGACGGTGGAGGTGTCGCTGTGACGGTAAGCCGCCGCAGCCACTTGATGTTGCCGTCCTGCCCGTGCCGGCCGGAGACGAGCAGCCGGGCGGGGCTGCCGTGCTCGCGGGGCAGCGGATGGCCGGCCATGCCGACGGCGAGGAAGCCGTGCCGGCGGGCCGCGTCCAGCGGGAGCACGTTGGTGTAGCCGTCGACGGCCTCGGCGACCAACCAGCCGTCGTCGTCAGTGACGCCGGCCCGTTCGAGCAGGTCGGCCAGGCCGACACCGGTCCAGCGGGCGCAGCCCATCCGGTCGCCGCCGACCGGGTTGTGCACGCAGATCATCAGCAGGTCCCGCTCCTCCAACGGCAGCGCGAGCACCTCGGGCAAGCTGAGCGACAGCGGCCGCTCCACCTCGCCGTCCACCTCGAGTCGCCAGGTGTCCAGGTCGGTACGCGGCTCGGGGACGGTGACGTCGATGACGACCAGCTCACCGGGCTCGGCCAGCAGCGGGGCGACGCCCGGACGCCGGGCGGCGTCGGCGGCAGACACCGGCGGCAGCGGCCAGACGGGGGCGGGCACTGCCACCTGGTCGCGCAGCGCGGCGGCGCCCCGACGACGCGCCCGCCGGTCGGCGGCCACGACCGCGCCCGTGCCCGCAATGGCGGCGGCCAGCACCGCCGGCGGCGGTACCGGCAGCGGGGCGACCGCGGCCGCGGCGGTGAGCACGCCGGCGGCCGTGGCGGCGGCGGTGTGCCGCGTCGAGGCGTCGCCGCGGCGCAGGGCCAGGTAGCCGCCGACGGCGTGCGGAGCAACGGCCAGGGCGGCACCGAGCAGCGGGCGGCGGCCGGCCACGGTGCCGCCAGCGGCGGCGGCGAGGCCGCTGGCACCGGCCGCGAGCACGGCCAGGCCGGGCTTGTCGGCCCGGCCGACGAGGGCGACGCCGCCGTCGACGAGCATCGCGGGGGCGGCGTCGACGAGGCCGCGGGCCAGGCCGGAGGACGGTGAGCGGCCACGGCGCGTGGCGGAAGCGGCGATCTCACCGGCCGCGGCGGCGAGCAGCCCGGCGAGCAGACCGGTCCGCGCGGGACGTGCAGCAGGGGTGGGGTGGTGGGCCATCCAGGGCTCCTCGGGTGCGCGGTCGGTCGCGGATCAGTGGCTCGGTGGGCTGAGGCCGACGCTAGGAACGGACCGCCGGCGTCACGCCGGGAGAACCGCCGGGATTGCCGGGGCCGGGCCGGTGGGTTGCTGCGGCCCGGCGGCGTCCGCGATGAGCCGGGCGGCCAGCGCCCGGGCGTGAACGCCGAGGAGGCGAGCAGGGCGGAGCCGCGGCAGGCTGCCAGGGCAGGCCGGGAACGTGCCGGCCGGGCACGTCGCGCCGGCCGGTCCGGGCACCCGGGGAGAACCGCCAGGTCGGTTCCGGGCGCCCGCACGGCGCCGGAGCAGCCCCGAGCCCTGCGGCTAGTCGACCGGAAGAGCGGTGAGCTCCGCCCGGGAGGCCACGCCGAGCTTGCTGAACACGTTGCGCAGGTGGAAGTCGACGGTGCGGGGGGACACGAACAGCCGCGCCGCGACGTCCCGATTCGACAGGCCCTGCCGGACGAGTGCGGCGACCTGGCGCTCCTGCGGGGTCAGTTCGGTGGTGGTGGTGACGTCGCGGCGGCGGGCGGTCTCCCCGGAGGCGCGCAGCTCCTGGGCGGCCCGTTCGGCGTAGGGCGCGGCGCCGAGCTCCTCGAAGACGGTGAGCGCGGCCCGCAGGTGCTCGCGGGCGTCGACCCGCCGCCGGGTGCGCCGCAGGTGCTCACCGAAGGCAAGCTGGGTGCGGGCCCGGTCGGGCAGCCGCGGTGAGGCGGCGTGCGCACCGAGGCCGGCCAGGAAGTGCTTCTCGGCGTCCGGGCCGTCGGCGAGCAGCGCGCGGCCGTGCTCGGTGACGGCGACCGCCGAGGCGATGCCGGTGGCCGCGGCGAACTGCTCGACCTCGGCCAGCCACGTGCGCACGACGTCGGTCCGGCCGGAGCGGACGGCGATGTCGAAGACGTCCAGGGCGGCCATGCGGCGCAGCATCGGGTTCTGCAGCTGCTCCAGGTGGTGCAGCGCGGGCGCGGGCCGGTCGGCGCCGCGCAGCGCCTGCGCCCAGTGCGCCAGGTCGGTGACGAGGCTGTCGGTGATGCCGACCGGGTGCGCCGCGCGGACCGCGGCGACGTCGGCGAGGTGGCGGTCGGCGGCATCGTCCCCGCGCAGGGCCGCGATCACCGCCAGCTGCGCGGTGGGCAGGGCGGTCAGCCCCGTGGAGCCGGTGCTCGCGGTCAGCGGCAGCGCCTCGGCGGCGGCTGCGGCGGCTCTCGTCCACGCCCCGGTCGCCAGCTGCGCGGGGAGCCCGCGGGTGAGGGCGTGCTCGACCATGTTGAGCGCGCCGGCGCGGCGGGCGGCGGTCAGCTGCTCGGCGTGCAGCCGCAGGCTGCGCTCGTCGTCGTCGATGAGCCAGGCGGCGATGCCGAGGTTGGGCTGCAGCACGTGGTCGCCGTCGAGCGGCTCGGCGTCGGTCAGGTCGAACGCGCGCCGGAACGAGGCCGCGGCGTGCGCCCAGTCCCGCCGGCCGACGGCGGCGAACCCCTGCAGCAGCTCCCAGGCCGCCCGGCCGGTGGCCGGTGCGTCGGCGGGAGGTCGGCCGACCAGCGTGGCGGGGTCGACCGGGCGCGGGGAGCGCGCCCCGAACGCCGACAGCGCCGCGGCGAGCATCGCCAGCGGCCGCGCGGTCGCCTCGTCGGCTGTGGCGGCGAGGGTGGCGGCCTCCAGGACGAGGTCGTAGCCGTCGTCAAGGGAGTGGATGTTCCACTCGATCTGGCCGTGCAGCAGCAGCAGCCGTGCGCGCTGCACCGGGTCGGTGACATCGGCCGCGGCGGCGGCCGCCAGCCCGGCGGCGTGCGACGGATGGGCGCCGAGCCAGGCCGAGGAGGCAGCGGAGAACAGCCGCCGGCCGCGGGCGGCGCTGTCGACGGTCAGTTCGGCGGCGCGGGCCCAGGCGGCGGAGGCGGCCTCGTGTCCTCCGCGGGCGGCGGCGCGCTCGGCGACGCCGTCGAGCGCGCCGACCACCGTCTCGTCGGGCCGATCGGCCGCCGCCGCCAGGTGCCAGGCGCGCCTGTCGGGGTCGGCGCCGAGGACGTCGGCCAGGGCTCGGTGGGCAGCGCGGCGCTGCGCGCTGGTGGCCGCCCGGTACACCGCCGAGCGGACCAGCGGGTGGTACAGCGCCAGGGTGTCGCCGTCGACGCGGAGCAGCCCGATCCCCTCCGCCTCGTCCACGGCGTCGTCGGCGATGTCGAGCCGCGAGGCGGCGTCGCGGACCACGGTCAGCCGGCCCGTGTCGTCGGCTGCGACCAGGAGCAGCAGCCGCTGGGCCGGGGCGCTCAGGCGACGGACCCGGTCGAGGAACCCGCGCTCGACCCCGCCGGTCAACGGAAGCGGGGTCGGCAGCGGCGCCCGCCCGGCCAGCTGGTCACCGGTCAGCGCGGCGGCGAGCTCACCGAGCGCGAGCGGGTTGCCACCGGTCGCGGCCACCAGCCGGTCGCGCACCGCCGGGTCGACCTCACCGTTGCCCTGGGCGGTCAGCAGCTCCTCGGCGTCGGCACCGCTCACGCCACCGAGCACGGCGGTGGGCAGGTCGGGCGCCTCGAAGCCGTAGGCCTCGCCCTCGCGGGCGGCGAACAGCAGCGCGACGCGCTCGGCCTGCAGCCGGCGAGCGACGAACAGCAGCGCCGCGGCCGAGGCGTCATCGAGCCAGTGCGCATCGTCGACCACGACCAGCACCGGGGCCTCCTCGGCGGCGTCGGCGAGCAGGCTCAGCGTCCCCAGGAACGCCAGGAACCGATCGCCCTCGCCGTCGGCCTCGCCCAGTGCCGCGCCCAGCGCGGCGGCCTGCCGCGCCGGTAGCGCGTCCAGGCGGGCGCGCAGCGGCCACAGCAGCCGCTGCAACGCGGCGAACGCCAGCGGCGACTCCGACTCCACCCCCGACGTGCGCAGCACCCGCATGCCGGCCACGGCGCTGACCGCGTCGGCCAGCAGCGTCGACTTGCCCGACCCGGCCACGCCGCGGATCACCAGGGATCCGCCGGCCCCGGCGCGGGCGGCGCCGAGCAGCGCAGCGATCGCCGCGCGTTCGGCATCCCGTCCGGCCAGCACGAACGGGACCGTACCGAGCGCAGCGGACAGGTCCCGTGATCGCGATCCCGGTGGTTTTCCCGGCGTGAGGGCCCGCGACGGCGGCGAGCGTGGCAGCCAGACCCGCAGACCCACCCTGAGGAGGAGCCATGTCGGCCCACCCCGCCATCGAACCGGCGGCGCCCGCTCACCAGCACCCGCACGCCTGCGGCCACGGCCACGCGGCACCTGCCGCGGACGAGCCGCGCCGGCCGTGGACGGTCTTCGCGCTGATGATCGCCGCGCAGTTCATGGTCATCCTGGACGTGTCGGTGGTGAACGTCGCCCTGCCGTCCATCAGCGAGTCCCTGCGCCTGTCGGCCGCGGACTACCAGTGGACGATCAGCGCCTACGTGCTGCTGTCGGGCGGGCTGCTGCTGCTCGGCGGCCGGATCGCCGACCTGCTCGACCGGCGCCGCGCGGCCCTCGCCGGTATCGCCCTGTTCACCGCCGCGTCGCTGGTCAGCGGTCTGGCGCAGACCCCGCTCACGCTCATCGGAGCCCGGGCGGCGCAGGGTGCCGGTGCGGCGCTGCTCACCCCGGCCGCCTTGTCGATCATCATGACCGCCTACGCCGGAAAGCAGCGGCAGACCGCGCTCGCGGTGTGGGGCACCGTCGGCAGCCTCGGCATCGCCGCCGGCGTGCTCTTCGGCGGGGCGCTGACCAGCGCGCTGGGCTGGCGGGCGGTCTTCTTCATCAACGTGCCGATCGGCATCGCCGTCGTGCTCGGCACCCTGCGCACCGTGACCTGCGGCAACTCGAGGACCGGTGCGCTGCGCCGCCTCGACGTGCCCGGTGCGCTCACCCTGGTCGGCGGGCTGCTGGCCCTGGTGTTCGGCATCGAGGCCACCCGCTCGGCCGGCTGGGCCGCGCCGCGCACCTGGCTCGCGCTGGCCGCCGCCGCCGCCCTGCTCACGACGTTCGCCCGGCTCGAGCGGCGCGCCGCCGATCCGCTCATCCCGCCGACCACCTGGCGGATGCGGTCGCTGGTCTCGGCCTCGGCGGTGATGGCCGGTGTCACCGGTGTGGTGGTCGGCGCGATCTTCCTGACCTCGCTGTACCTGCAGGCCATCGTGGGCTCGACGCCGGTCGTGGCCGGCTTGCAGTTCCTGCCGCTGGCCGCCGCGATCACCCTCGCCGCCGCCGCCGCGTCGAAGGTCATCGGCCACCTCGGCGCCCGCACCCTCATCCTCGGCGGGTTGGTCGTGCTGGCCGCCGGCGTGCTGCTGCTGGCCACGAGCGCCGGCGGCACCTCCTACGCCGCCCACGTGCTGCCCGGCTTCCTGCTCGTCGGTGCCGGCGTCGGCCCGATGTTCGTGGCCATCGCCGTCGCCGCGATGAGCGACGTGCCCGCCGAGCGCTCCGGGCTGGCCTCGGGCCTGATGATGACCGGCCACGAGATCGGCGCCGCCCTCGGCGTCGCCGCGCTCACCGCCGTCGCCGGCGACCTCGCCACCTCCGCCGGGCTCATCGACGGCTACGGCCGGGCGTTCGCCGTCACCGCCGCCGTCCTCGCCGCGCTGTTCGTGCTCACCGCACTCGCCGTTCCCGGCGGCAAGCCCCCGGCCGGCACCGCCGGCCACGGGCACGGGCACGGGCACTGACCCGGCCGATCCCAGCACAGATACCGGCGATTCCCCCGGTGAGAGGCACCCACCCCGGCGCCGAGGCTCCTCCCGACCGACGCCGCACCCATGCACCAGGAGCTCCCCATGCTGTCCGGCACCCCGCGCACCTTCATCGGCGCCACCACCTTCCGCGTCACCGGGATGACCTGCGCGCACTGCCGCCAGGCGGTCACCGAGCAGATCGCCGCCGTCGACGGCGTCGAGACCGTCACCGTCGACCTGGCCAGCGGCATGGCCACCGTCACCGCTACCCGGCCGGTGGACCGCGCCGACATCGCCGCCGCGATCGAGGCGGCCGGCTACCGCGTCCTGCCCTGACCGCCCGGCGGCGGAAGCCCGCGATGCTCCCGCCGCCGGCGCTCCCCCACTCCCTGCACCGCCCGCACGAAGGGACCCCCGCCGTGAACCTGCTCCACGAGGAGCTCTTCCACGCCCGCCAGGCCGAACTGCTCCTCGACGCCCGCACCCACCGGCTCGCGCGGGCGGCCGGGGCCCGCTCCCTGCGCCGCCGCACCCGCTGACCACCCGCCCCACACGCCCCCAGGAGACGCCATGCCCGCCCGCCCTCTTCTCCCACCGCACCCTCGGCCCCCCTCTGCAGGAGAGACCATGACCCGTTCCTCCGCCGTCCCGGCCGCCGCGACGACGGAAGCCGAGCCGCCGATCGCCGCCCGCGCCATCGACCTGGTCAAGACCTACGGCCGCGGCGAGGCCACAGTCCGAGCCCTCGACGGCGCCTCGGTCGCGATCCCCGCCGGTGAGTTCACCGCCGTCATGGGTCCCTCCGGGTCGGGCAAGTCGACCCTCGTGCACGCCCTCGCCGGCCTCGACGCCGTCTACTCCGGCCGGGTCCTCCTCGGCGACACCGACCTGACCACGCTGTCCGAGCGCGACCGCACCCTGCTGCGTCGCGAGCGGATCGGCTTCGTCTTCCAGGCGTTCAACCTCATCCCGTCGCTGACCGCCGCCGAGAACATCAGCTTGCCGCTCACGCTCGCCGGCAAGCGCCCCGACCCGGCGTGGCAGGAGAAGCTGGTGGCGATGCTGGGCTTGGGTGACCGGCTCGACCACAGCCCGGCGCAGCTGTCCGGGGGGCAGCAGCAGCGCGTCGCCGTCGGCCGGGCGCTGATCGCCCGCCCAGAGCTGGTCTTCGCCGACGAGCCGACCGGCAACCTCGACTCCCGCGCCGGCGCCGCGCTGCTGTCCTTCCTGCGCAACGCCACCCGCACGCTGGGCCAGACGATCGTCATGGTCACCCACGATCCGGTCGCGGCCGCCTCCGCCGACCGCGTCGTCTTCCTCGCCGACGGCCGCATCGTCGACGAGCTGCCCGACCCCACCGCCGAGACGGTGCTCGCCCGCATGGCCGGTCTCGACACGCGAGCGGGGGTGTGAGCCGAGATGTTCCGACTGGCTCTCGCCAACGCGCTCGCGCACCGGTCCCGGCTTGCGCTGACCTGGCTGGCCGTCGCGCTCGGTGTCGCGTTCGCCGCCGGCAGCCTCGTGCTCACCGACACCAGCAGTCGGCTGCTCGACGAGCAGTTCCGCGCCACCGCCGCCGGCGTCGACCTCACCGTCCGGGGTGCGGCCGCCTTCGACGCCGCGATGGGGGTCGAGGTGCAGCGCGACCCGCTACCGGTCGGGCTCGCCGACCGCACCGCTGCCACCCCCGGTGTCGACCGGGTCCGGGCGGTGGCCTCGGGTCCAGGGCAGCTGCAGGTCGACGGGCAGTCCGTGGGACTGGCGGGGCCGACCATCCTCGCCTCCTGGGCCGAGGCCCCGTTCACTGCCTACAGCCTGCGGGCCGGCCGCGCCCCGGCCGGTGACGGGGAGGTGGTGCTCGACTCGGCGACCGCCGCCGAGCACGGCATCGCTCTCGGCGACACCGTCACCGTGTCGGCGACCGCCAGCCGGCAGCTGCGCGTCGTCGGCCTGACCGGCGTCGGAGACGGCGACGGCCTGGCCAACAGCACCGTGGCGCTGGTCGACCTGCCCACCGCGCAGGCGCTGCTCGACCTCGGCGCCGGCGTCACCTCGCTCGACGTGCTCGCTGCCGACGACGTCGCCGTGACCGATCTGCGCGGCGATCTGGCCGCCGCCCTCGGCGAGGACTACGCCGTGGCCAACGCCCAGGACGCCGCCGCCGCCAGCGCCGACGCCGCCAAGGAGAGCATCGACTACCTGCGCATCGTGCTGCTGGCGCTGGCCGCCGCCGGTCTCGTCGTCGGCGGGTTCCTGATCGCCAACACCTTCGGCATCGTGCTCACCCAGCGCGCCGGGGAGCTGGCGCTGCTGCGTGCCGCCGGAGCCACCGGCCGGCAGGTGTTCGTCTCCGTGCTCGGTGAGGCGCTGCTGGTCGGCGTCACCGGCGCCGCGGGCGGCACCGCCGCCGGAGTCGGCGCCGCCTACGCCCTGCGGGGGCTGGCCTCCGGCGTCGGGTTGGCGCTGCCCGACGGCCCGCTGACCGTCACCGCCCGCACGATCGTCGTCGCGCTGGCCTCCGGCACGGTGATCACGCTGCTGGCCGTGCTGGGTCCGGCCCGACGGGCTGCCCGCACCGCGCCGGTGGAGGCCATGCGTAGCTCCGACCCGGTGCCGACGGCCCCCCGACGCGGCCGGCTGATCGCCGGCTGGGCGGCCTCCGCGCTCGGCCTGGCGGGCCTGCTTGCCGCCGCGCTGCTGCGCGACATCGCCGGCGTCGCGCTGGGCGCGGTGCTGCTGCTGTTCGGCCTGATCGTGCTGGGCCCCGTGCTGACGCCGCGGCTCGCGCGCGCGGTCGGCCGGCCGCTCACCGGCCTCGGCGTGCCCGGCCAGCTGGCCCGGGAGTCCGTGGTGCGCAACCCGCGGCGTACCGCAGCCACCGCGATGGCCCTGGCGCTGAGCCTGGCGCTGATCGGCTTCGTCACGGTGCTCGGCAGCTCGGTGAAGGCCATCGGCGCGACCACCGGTGAGGCGATCACCGCCGACCTGCTGGTGCAGAGCAGCCGCGACGAGATGCTCGGCGGACTGTCCCCGCAGATCGCCGCCCGCGTCGCCGCCCTGCCCGAGGTCGCCACCGTCTCCGCGGTCCGCTACGGCCACTGGCTCGACGCCGGCACGACCAGCGCGCTCACCGCGGTCGACCCGGCCACCCTGCCCCGTGTCGCCGACATCGACATGACCGCCGGCGACCTGGCCGCCCTCATCGACGGGGGCATAGTGCTCGCCGACGGCGTTGCTGCCGAGCGCGGCCTGTCCGTCGGCGACAGTCTCGCGCTGACCCTCCCGCGCGACGGTGACCAGCGGCTGCGGGTGGTCGGGCTGATGGCCGACGACTCCGCCCGCGCGCTGTCCACCAGCTACGTCATCTCCCTGGACACCTACGCCGCCCACTTCAGCGAGAACGTCGACGCCACCGTCTACGTCGCCCTCGCCGACGGCACCGACCCGGCCCACGCGCGGACGGCGCTGCGCACAGCGGTCGCCGACTTCCCCAACGCCGAGGTGCTCGACCAGGCCGAGGCCGCGGCCGGTCGCGCCGCCGCCGTCGACCAGGTGCTCGGCCTGATCACCGTGCTGCTCGGTTTCGCCGTCTGCATCGCGCTGCTGGGCATCACCAACACCCTGGCGCTGTCCATAGTCGAGCGGACCCGCGAGATCGGGCTGCTGCGGGCGGTCGGCATGACCCGCGCGCAGCTGTCGTCGATGGTCCGAGCCGAGGCGGCGCTGATCGCCGCCGTCGCCGCGGTCGTGGGGATCGGTCTCGGTCTCGGTCTGGCCGCGGCCACCCTGGCCGGGTTGTCCGGGGACAACTCGTTCGTCATGGAGGTCCCCGTGGTCCGGCTGCTCGCCGTCGCCGCCGTGACGGTGCTCGCCGGCCTGGCCGCCGGTCTGCTGCCCGCCCGCCGGGCCGCCCGGCTCGACGTGCTCACCGCCATCGCCGCCCGGTGATCGCCCGGTACCGGGCCCGGCCGCACCCGGGTCGGGCACCGGCACCTCCCCGCTGCGACCGTCCGACCTCCACCCCGCCCCGAGTCCACGCCACACTGCAGGAGCCGACCATGACCCATCTGCCCGCGGCCGACAGCAGCTCCCTCGCCAAGTCGACCCCGCCCGTCGCGATCCGGCGGGCCGCACCCACCGACGCCGCCGTCGTCGCCGCGATGGTCGGCGAGCTCGCCGCCCACGAGAACCAGAGCGCACACGTGCACGTCGATGTGGAGCAGTGGCGTCGGCTGCTCGACCGCCCCGATGTCATCGTGCTGCTCGCCGAGCGGGCCGGACAGGCGGTCGGCTACGTCTCCGCCCTTCGCCGGCTGCACCTGTGGACCGGCGGCGACGTGCTCGACCTCGACGACCTCTTCGTCCGCCCCGGCCACCGCGACGGCGGCGTCGGCCGCCGGCTCATGGCCGCCCTCGCCGCACTCGCCGCACCCGACCAGCTGCTCATCCGCTGGGGCATGGAGGTCGACAACATCGACGCCCAGCGCTTCTACCGCCGCCTCGGCGCCACCCTGCGGCCCAAGGTGCTCGCCGCCTGGACTCCCGCCGCCTACCGCCACCTCACGTCAGCCCGCCCCCGGCCGGAGGACCGATGACGCTGCACCTGCGCCCCGCCACGGCCGGCGACCTCCCGGCCGCGGCCGCGCTCCTCGCCGACGCCTTCACCGACTACCCCTGGACCCGCTGGACCGTCGCCGCCGACGACCACGACCGGCGGCTGACGGCACTGCAGGAGCTGTACCTCACCGCCGTCGCCCTGCCCTACGGACACATCGACCTGGGCTGCACCGACGACGTCCCAGCGGCGGTCGCGGTCTGGCTGCCCGGCACCGCCGTCCCCGACCAGGTGTGGCGCGAGATCGGACCGGCGGTCGCCGACCTCGCCGGTGACCGCGCGGCCACGGCCGCCGCCGCCGACGCCGTGTTCGCCCCGTACCGGCCCGACGGCGAACACCTGCTGCTGGCCAGCGTCGGCGTGGGAAGGAGCTACCAGGGGCGGGGCCTGGGGGCGGCCGCCCTCGGACCGGGGCTCACCCGCGCCGATCGATCCGGGCTGCCGGTGCACCTGGAGACCAGCGCGCCGCGCAACGTGCGCTTCTACCAGCGCCTCGGCTTCACGGTGACCGACGTCGTCGACCTGCCCGACGGTGGTCCACGCACCTGGCTGATGCACCGTGCGCCACGCTCCGCCGACGTGGGCTCCGCCGACACCGGGACGGCGGTCGGAGCGGAGTCCATCCGGTGAACGGGTTCCTGATCGCACTCGTCGTGGCCTGCGAGGTCGGCTTCTGGTGCCTGCTCGGGGCCGGCCTGATCGCCCGCTACCTCCTGCGCCTGCGCCGCACCAGCGCTGTCCTGCTGGCCGGCGCCCCGATGCTCGACCTGGCCCTGCTCATCGCCTCCGTCCTCGACCTCCGCTCGGGCAGCACAGCCGGCGCCGCGCACGGGCTCGCCGCCGTCTACATCGGCTTCTCCGTGGCCTTCGGATCGGTCACCCTGCGCTGGGCCGATCAGCGCTTCGCCCACCGGTTCGCCGGTGGCCCGCCACCCGTCCGCCCGCCGAAGGACGGGCAGGCACGGGCCCGCTACGAGTGGCAGCTGTGGGCCCGGGCACTCGCCGGGTGGACGGTGGCCTGCGGCCTGCTCGGCCTGGCCATCCTCGCCGTCGACGACCCGGCCCGCACCACGCACCTGACCGGCTGGATCGACGGCCTGACCGCCGGGGTGATCATCTGGGCGCTGGCCTGGCCCCTGCCCTACGCCCTCTGGCCGAAGATCCACCGGTCACGATGCCGCACCCAGTCGTGGCCGGTGCACGATCAGGCTGGTTACCGGCAGCGCTCACCGCTCGGGAGCTGGCGCCGGACCGGGTGCTGACCTCGTGACGGCGTGGTGCCGCGACTTCTAGCCTGGAGCGGGTGAACTGGCCACGGTGGGACAGCGGGGCGCGCTGGTGGCTGATGGCTGCGGCCGTCGTCATGGGCGCAGCCGCGGCTGTCGCGGAGCTCTGGTGGACGACCGCCGGCATGGCCGTCCTCGTCGTCGGTCACCTGGCCGCCCTCGTCCGCCGGCGTCGGCGAGAAGACAGCGGGGATCGCCCGGGCCAGTGAGCCCAGCCGGACGCACCCGCTCTGCGAGCGTTGACCCGCAACCGCGGCGCACGTGCCCGGCTCCGCCGGTGGCCTCCGCAAGGAGTGCGGACCGCGGGAGGATCGGGAGATGCCGCGCCGTCCAGCTCTCCGGGCCACCCTGGCGTTGGTGCTGGTCACGACCGCGCTCGCCGTCGCGGGACTGGTGTGCCACCCGGCCGTGCGCGCGACCGCGAAGGCCGTGTTCGTGCTCGACAGCGCGCTCGACGGGCCGCTCCCCCGGCCGTGGGCGCCACCGGTCGAGCGCAGCGAGCAGCAGTTGGGGGACGTGGTCGTCGACCGCTACTCGCCCGCTGCTGACGCGCCGCCGGTCCTCGTGGTGCCCGGTGCGGCCCCCGCCGGGCGGGACGACGAGCGTGTCGTGTCCCTGGCCTCGTCGCTCGCCGCCGCGGGGCGGGAGGTGGTGGTCCCCGAGCTGAACCTCTACGGGCAGGTGCTGGACGTCGACGACCTCGCCCGGGTGGTGGAGGTGGCCGCGGAGCTCTGCCGCGGTGGCGATGAGCTGGTGCTCCTCGGGTTCTCCTACGGCGGGTCCCTCGCCCTGGTCGCGGCCGCCGACGAGCGCGTGGCCGGCTGCATCGACCTGGTCGCGACCTTCGGCGCCTACGCCGACCTGGTCGGGGTCCTCCAGGCGGCGGTGACCGGGGTCTCTGTCGTGGACGGTGAGGTGCACCCGTGGCAGGGCTCCGACGAGTCCGTCGTCCGCACGGTGCTCCGGGACGCGGCGACGCAGCTGGTGCCCGAGGATCAACGGGAGCCGCTGCGCCGCGCGCTCGAGCAGCGCGACCCGAGCGGTCTGCCCGCCGCCGCGCGCCACGTCTACCGCATGGCGACCACCGACGACCCGATGCTGGTGGCCGACCTCGCCCGGAGCCTCCCGCCGCCCGGGGACGCCCTCGTGGAGACGTTCTCCCCCGTCGACGTCGCCGACGACGTCGAGGCCGACGTGCTGGCCGCACACGCCCTCGACGACCCGGCCGTACCGGTCGCGGAACTCGTGCGCCTCCAGCGGGCCTTCCCCGAGGCGGAGGTGGCGGCTGTTCGTTCCTTCGAGCACGTCGACCTGGCCACGGACGCCGACCTGGGCGCCCTGCTCAGCGATCTGGTGACCGCATGGGGATTCATGCAGGGCGTGCTGCGGGCGCAGGAGGACTGGCCCTGGGACTAGGGGCTCAGCGCGCGACCTCGTCGACCAGGTCCTCCGCGGCCCTGCGCGTGCGCCGCAGCAGCACCTCGCCGCCGGCCCAGAGCGCCACGAAACCCGCGACGATCAGGACCCACGCGGGATCGGGCCACTCGATGATCGACTGCACGTGGCGGTGCAGGAGGCCGATGAGAAGCGCACCCACCAGGCGATCTTGGACACCAGCAACGAGAACGACGCAGGCCCTGTCGAGCGGCCTCGATCAGCGGGGGTGGCTGTGCGGCCGCGCGCCCTCGGGCGCGGCCCGCCGTTCGACGTAGGCCTGGATGGCCACGAAGGCGGTGACCACGAGACCGGCGCCGATCGCGAGGGCGAACATCGGCAGCCCGCCGTCGTCCGGTGCCAGCAGGGTCCGCTCCTCGTCCTGCCACGGCCACAGCGCGCGCAGGCACCCCACCATGAGGCCGCTCATGATCGCCAGGGTCAGGGCGCGGTGCCGGTGGAGGGCTGCCTGCAGGGCCTTCACGAACATCCCCAGCCCGAGCGCCGCGCCCAGGGCGAAGGCGCCCACGTAGGCGAGATCGCGGTCGTTCACCGCGGCCAGGGTGGGCTGGTAGAGGCCCAGTGTCAGCAGGAGGAAGGAACCTGACAGCCCGGGCAGCACCAGCGCGCAGATCGCCACCGCCGCGGCGACGACGACCACCGCCAGGGGTGGGTCCACGTCACCTGCGGGCGGCAGGCCGGTGAGCACGAACGCCGCGACGGCGGCCAGCACCGCTGCGGCGACGTCGCGCGAGGACCAGCGCCCCACCATCCGGGCCGGCACGATGATCGAGAACAGCACCATCCCGAAGAAGACCGCGCGGGCGCCCACGGGGTGGTCGGTGATCACCGGCTCCAGGAGGCGGGCGGCGGCGAGGACGGCGAAGAGCATGCCGACGAGCACCGGGACGATGGTCGACCACTCCGCTCGGCCCACCTGCTCCCGGGCTCGCGCCCACTGGCCCGTCACGGCCAGCCGCAACGCGGTCACGACGTGCCCGGCACCGTCGATGAGCCGCTCGTAGACCCCCACGACGAGGGCGACCGTTCCCCCGCTGACCCCCGGCACGACCTCCGCGGCGCCCATGGCCACGCCGCGGAGGACGTGACCGGGGGCGGGAGGCAGGCGCGACGGCCGCTCGGGTGGGGCAGAACTCGCGTTCACTGGTGGGCGCACCAGGACGAAGTTACCGCCGACACCCTGGCGCGATGTGGTCGTCGACCGGTGCGCCGCGAAGGCGTCGTCCGACGGAGCTGCCCGCCCGGTCCCAGCGTTCCCGGCTGGCGCGATCGAGGCCCCCCCGTTGAGGTGGTCATCGGCGTCGACAGTGGCGCCCTGACACCTCCGGAGGGCACCCGCGTGAACCAGACCCAGTTCCTCTGGGACGGCTGGGACCCGATCCTGCGCATCCTCCTGGTCGGCACCCTCGGCTACATCTGGCTGGTGCTGCTGCTGCGCGGCACCGGCCCCCGCAACATGGCCAAGATGACGCCGTTCGACTTCGTCATCACCGTGACGCTCGGCTCGGCGTTCGGCCGGGTGCTCACCGCCTCGGAGGTGCCGTTGTCGGAGGCGTTCGTGACGTTCGCGCTCCTCGTCGCGCTGCAGTGGCTGTTCGCCGCGGGGCGGGCGCGGTGGTCTGCCCTCAGGCGGCTGGTGGACCCCGGCCCGACGCTGCTGTTCCACGACGGGCAGCCGGTGGACCGCGCGCTGCGCCGGCACCGCATGATCGAGGCGGACCTGCACTCGGCGGCGCGGGAGAAGGGGTTCGGTTCACTGGACGACGTCGCGGCGGTGATCCTGCAGGCCGATGGCACGCTCGCCGTGGTCGGCGCGAGCAAGATGGGCGACGGCGCCTCGGTGCTCCCCTTCACCTCGACCGGGAGGTGACGACGACGGCGGCGCGCCGCCCAGGGTCGGCACCGGCCGTCGTCGTGGCCATGATCAGCTTCTCCCGGTCGGTGTGCCGCGACCGATCCGGCAGCACCATCGGCGCCGCGGCTGTGGCGGGGCTGTGCGCCGGCCCCGCCCTCCATGCGGGTCCGCAGGCCCCCGCCCGTCGCCGGCCGGGGCGCGGGAGGATGCCGAGGTGCGAGCGGTGGTGAGCCGGGTGAGTACAGCGGCTGTAACTGTGGACAGCGGAGTCGTGGGCGAGATCGGCCCCGGCTTGCTGTCACTGGTCGGAGTGGGCCGGGACGACGACGCGGACCGGGCACGGGCGATGGCGCGCAAGATCCACGAGCTGCGCATCTTCCCGGGGCCTGACGGCGCGGTGTCCGCGTCCGACCTCGGGCTGCCGCTCCTCGTCGTCAGCCAGTTCACGCTCTACGCCGACACGCGCAAGGGCCGCCGCCCGTCCTGGCAGGACGCCGCCCCGGGCGAGCTCGCCGAACCCCTCGTCGACGAGGTCGTGGCCGAACTGCGCCGCCGCGGCGCGACCGTGGCCACCGGGGTCTTCGGTGCCAGCATGCGGGTCTCGTCGGTCAACGAGGGGCCGATGACCCTCCTCCTGGAGGTCTGACCTGCGGAACCGCCCGGGGTCAAATGACATGACTGGGACCCCGCGGCCCCGGGTACCGAGGGGTGACCGAAGACACTCCCTGTCGGTTTGCTGTGAACGGCGGGTTAGCGGAACACGAACCCCCGTGGCGGCCGTTGTGCAGGGCGTACCACACCGGACAGAGAAGAGCGGGACCGGCCGGTGACCCCGTAGCCGTGGACCCGCTCCACGCCTGGACCGCACCGCCGCCCGACGACGCCCGGCAGGTGCATCCGAACCCAAGGCAAGGACGAAGACCCATCGTGACGCTGCTGCAGTCCTCCCCCACCGACACCCTGGACGTGCGCGCCCCCCGGCGGGAGCCCGACACCAGCGGCCTGGTCTCCACCGACCTCGTGCGCGTCTACCTCAACACGATCGGCAAGACCGCTCTGCTCACCGCGGAGCAGGAGGTGGAGCTGGCCAAGCGGATCGAGGCCGGGCTTTACGCCGAGCGCCTGCTCGCCGAGCAGGAGGGCCTCACCCCGGCCCGCAAGCGCGACTACAAGATCCTGGCGACCGACGGCAAGGCGGCCAAGGCGCACCTGCTGGAGGCCAACCTCCGGCTCGTCGTCTCGGTGGCCAAGCGCTACACCGGCCACGGCATGACGTTCCTGGACCTCATCCAGGAGGGCAACGTCGGCCTGATCCGTGCCGTCGAGAAGTTCGACTACACCAAGGGCTTCAAGTTCTCCACCTACGCCACCTGGTGGATCCGGCAGGCGATCACCCGCGCCATGGCCGACTCCGGGCGCACGATCCGGCTGCCCGTCCACCTGGCCGAGCAGGTCAACAAGGTGGTCCGGACCCGCCGGCGCATGCACCAGGAGCTGGAGCGCGAGCCCACCGCCGAGGAGCTGGGGCTGGAGCTCGACCTGCCCGAGGAGCGGATCACCGAGCTGCTCGAGTACAGCCGCGACCTGGTCAGCCTCGACCAGACCGTCGGCGCCGACGAGGAGTCCCGCCTGGGTGACTTCATCGAGGACGCCGACGCCGCCGTCGCGGAGGATGCCGTGGCCTTCCAGATGATGAAGGGCGATGTGCGCACCGTGCTCTCCACGCTGGAGGACCGCGAGCGGGACGTCGTCGTGCTGCGCTTCGGCCTCGACGGCGGCCAGCCCCGGACGCTGGAGCAGATCGGCAAGCAGTTCGGTCTCTCCCGCGAGCGGGTGCGCCAGATCGAGCGCGAGACGATGGCCAAGCTGCGCGACCCGCAGCGCGCCGACGCCCTGCGCGACTATCTCGCCTGAGCGATGACACTGTCGTCCTCCGGACGACACCACGGCCACGAGCCGTCCCCCGGCTGCGCTGAGCGTGTCCACGGACGTCCTGCCGGGAGCCTCCGGCTCCGCGCCAGGACGCCGTTGCGCGCAGAGCGGCTCACCTCGACGAGGTGACTGGCCGGGCACGAGAGCCCGTCCCCGACCCCGGGGGCGGGCTCTCGGCGTCTCAGACCGGCGAGCGCATCCTCCTGGGCCCGGGGTCGACCCGGGCGGTGGGCGGACCGATGCGGGCGGTGCCGCCGGCCACCACGAGCGACCGGCCACCGTGCCACGGGTTCTTCGGACCCACGATGACCGGCTCCAGCTGCAGGTGCAGCACCTCGGGCAGGTCGTCGGCGAGGCGGGCCACCCGCAGCAGCAGGTCTTCCAGCGCCTCCACGTCGACCGGCTCCGCACCCCGGTAGCCGTCGAGCAAGGGCCAGGCGCGCGGCGCGCGGACGAGCTCGGCTGCGTCCAGGTCGGTCAGCGGCAGCGTTCGGTACGCCCGGTCGCCGAGCAGGTCGGTGGCCACGCCCCCGACGCCGAAGCTGACGAGCGCCCCGAACGACGGGTCGTCGACGATCTCGACCACGGTGGCGACACCGGGGGCGGCCATCTGCTGGACGATCACCGGATCGCCCGCCGGGATCGCGGCGTAACCGGCGCGGACGGCGTCGGCGTCGAGGAGGTCGAGGCGCACCCCGCCGAGGTCGGACCGGTGCCGCAACCACGGCGCTGTGGACTTCAGGACGACGGGGTAGCCGATCTCGTCCGCGGCGGCGACGGCGTCCTCCGCGCTGGTCACCGTCCGCGTCGCGAGGACCGGGACGCCGTAGGCCCCGAGCAGCTCGATCAGCTCGTGGTCGACCAGCTCGCGCCCGCCGGCGCCCTCGGCGAGGACGCGGCGGACCAGGCCGCGGGCGGCGGCCTCGTCGACGTCGGGCAGGTCGGGGACCTCGCCGACCGGGCGGCGGCGCCATCGGCCGTACTCCACCACCTTGGCCAGCGCGATGACCGCCCGCTCGGGCGTGCTGTACGACGGCACCGAGCCGCGGGCGGGCATCCCGTGCTCGTCGAGCACCGCGAGCTCGGGCGGGATGCCCTCGGCGGAGAGGAAGCTGGCCACGATCGGCTTGCCCGACCCGGCCGAGACCTCACGCAGCGCCGGCCCGTACTCGGCCGACCCGGCCATCAGCGGCGGCAGGAACACCGCGATCACCGCGTCGACGCCCTCGTCGTCGACGGCGGCCTGCAGCGCGGCCCGGAACTCCTCGGGGCTGCCGGCGACCCCGATGTCCACCGGCGCGTCGTGCGCCAGCTCCATCCCCTCCTCGAGGACGGCGTCGGCGACGAGCACCCCGATGGCGGTCGAGTTGCCCACGACCGCGACCCGGGTCCCGGCGGGCACGGGCTGGTGGGCCAGCAGCGTGCCGACGTCGAACAGCTGCGCGACGGTCTCCACGCGGATCACCCCCGCCGAGGCGAACAGCGCCGCCACCGACTGCTCGGGCACCGCCACCGACGTGCCCGCGAGGCCCGGGGTGACCCCGACGTGCCGGCCGCTCTTCACCGCGACGACCGGCTTGGTGCGCCCGACGGTGCGGGCCAGCCGGGCGAACTTGCGGGGGTTCCCGAAGCTCTCCAGGTGCAGCAGCACCACCTCGGTGCCGGGGTCGGTGGACCAGTACTGCAGCAGGTCGTTGCCGCTGACGTCGGCGCGATTGCCGGCGGAGACGAAGGTGGACAGTCCGATGCCCCGGCTGCGGGCCCGCTCGAGCAGCGCGACGCCGAGCGCGCCGGACTGGGCGAAGAACCCGACCCGGCCACGGCCGGGCACCATCGGCGCGAGGCTGGCGTTGAGCCGCACCTCCGGGTCGGTGTTGACCACGCCCAGGCAGTTGGGCCCGACCACCCGCATGCCCGACGCGCGGGCCGCGGCGACCAGCCGGCGTTCGGCCTCACGCCCCTCCGGCCCGGCCTCCCCGAAGCCGCCGGAGATCACGACCAGGCCGCGGACCCGCTTCCGGCGGCAGGCCTCCACCACACCGGCGACCTCGTCGGCGGGCACGGCCAGGATCGCCAGGTCGAGGTCGTCGGGGATGGACTCGATGTCGGCGTACGCCGGGACGCCGCGCACGTGCCGGGCGCCGGGGTTGACCGGGTAGACCGGCCCGGCGAACCCGTAGTCCAGCAGGTGCCGGAGCACCGCGTTGCCGATCTTGCCGGCGTCGTTGCTGGCGCCGACCACGGCCACCGAGGACGGCGTCAGCAGCCGGGCGATCGACCGCGACTCGCTGCGCTGCTCGCGCTCGTAGGCGACCGCGAGCGCGTCCTCCGTCTGCTCGATGGGGAAGGTCAGGTGGACGACGCCGTCCTCGTACGAGCGCTCGGCCTTGTACCCGGCGTCGCGGAAGACCCGCACCATCTTGCTGTTCTGCGCCAGCACCTCGGCGACGAAGCGCTTGATGCCCCGCTCCCGGCCGGCGGCGGCGAGGTGCTCGAGCAGCACCGAGCCCAGTCCCCGCCCCTGGTGGGCGTCCTCGACCAGGAAGGCCACCTCGGCGTCGTCGGTGCCGGGGTACCGGTCGTAGCGGCCGACGGCGACGACCTGGTCGCCCAGCAGCACGACGAAGGCGACCCGGTTGTCGTGGTCGACGTGGGTGAACCGGTGCAGGTCGCGCTCGGACAGCCGCTTCATCGGCCCGAAGAACCGGTAGTAGCGGGTCTGGTCGCTGCTGCGCTCCATCAGCCCGTTGAGGCCGGCGGCGTCCTCGGGGCAGATCGGCCGCAGGTGCACCGTGCCGCCGTCGGCGGCGACGATGTCGGCCTCCCAGTGCGGTGGCGGCGTCGGGTTCTGCTGCTGCTCGTCGGGCGGCCCCTCTCCAGGGGCCCGCTGCGAGCCTGCGAGCGGTGGGGGGGAGAGGGGTCCTTGTTCAGTCACGGGGGTCGTCCGGGTCGAGGCCGAAGTAGGGGAAGCTGGCACGACGGGTGCGCATGATCGCCCGGTCGACCCGGGACTCGGTGAAGGTGTCCCACCGGGAGAAGCCGGTGTACCCGCCCTCGGTCATGTGCGTGGGCGGTCGGGCGCGCAGGCCGCGGCGCAGCACGTCCTCGCGCCACGGCTCGGGGATCTCCGTGGCCGGGTCCAGCGTCGCGCCACCGGCCTCGGCGATCAGGTGGGTCCACGCTCGGGGCACGCAGCGCACCAGGCCGTACCCACCGCCACCGAGGGCGACCCAGCGCCCGTCGCAGATCTCGTGGGCCAGTTCGTGCATGGCCTTGTAGCTGGCGCGCTGCCCGTCGACGGTGAGCGCGAGGTCGGCCAGCGGGTCCTCGTGGTGGGCGTCGCACCCGCACTGGGTCACGATGATCTGCGGCGCGAAGGCCTTGAGCACGCTGGGCACGACGGCGGTGAACGCCCGCAGCCAGGACGAGTCGTCCGTGCCGTTGGGCAGCGCGAGGTTGACGGCGCTGCCCAGGGCCTTGCCGGGGTCGCCCGTCTCCTCCGGGAAACCGGTGCCCGGGAACAGCGTCAGCGGCGTCTGGTGGATGCTCACGGTGAGCACCCGGGGGTCCTCGTAGAACGCGGCCTGGACCCCGTCACCGTGGTGGACGTCGAGGTCGACGTAGGCGATCCGCTCGTACCCCTGGCCGAGCAGCCAGGCGATGGCGATGGCGGCGTCGTTGAAGATGCAGAAGCCCGAGGCGGCCCCCCGCATCGCGTGGTGCAGGCCGCCGGAGATGTTCACCGCGTGCTGTGCGGCGCCGCTGTGCACCTGCTGGGCGGCGAGCACGCTGCCCCCGGTGATCAGCGCCGCGGCCTCGTACATCTCCGGGAAGATCGGGTTGTCCGGGGTGCCCAGACCGTGGCCGACGCCGGGATCGGCCGGCGCCTGGCGCACCGCCTCCAGGTACAGCGGGTCGTGGACCAGGGTGAGCAGGTCCTCGCCGGCCGGTTCCGGTGCGAGCACCCGCAGCCGGTCGCTGGACAGCAGGCCGAGGCCGTCGGCCAACCGCATCGTCAGGTCCAGCCGCACCGGGTGCAGCGGGTGGTCGCCTCCCATCGTGTAGCCGAGCAGCGCGTCGTCCCAGACGACGGCGACCGAGTCGCTCACGGCACCTCCCCTCCGGCGCGCCCGGCCGGGCGCGGCGGCTCGGTCGCCGACGCTACCGGGTCCCGTGGTGACCGGTACCTCGGCGAGACCGCTCGCCGGGGGGCCGGTGACCGCCCTCCGGCCCCGTAGACTGGACGCCGACACGGAGGAGACCTGTGAACGACCTCATCGACACGACCGAGATGTACCTCCGGACGATCTTCGAGCTGGAGGAAGAGGGCATCGTCCCGCTCCGGGCCCGCATCGCCGAGCGCCTGCACCAGAGCGGTCCGACGGTGAGCCAGACGGTCGCCCGGATGGAGCGCGACGGCCTCCTGACCGTCGAGGGCGACCGGCACCTGCAGCTCTCCGAGGAGGGCCGCCAGCTGGCCACCGCGGTCATGCGCAAGCACCGGCTCGCGGAGTGCCTGCTCGTGGACGTGATCGGCCTGGACTACGCCGACGTCCACGAGGAGGCCTGCCGCTGGGAGCACGTGATGAGCGAGGCGGTCGAGCGCCGTCTGCTGTCCCTGCTCGGCAACCCCACCGTGTCGCCGTTCGGCAATCCGATCCCCGGGCTGGAGGCCCTGCGCGGCGACGAACCGCTGGGCGGTGAGACCTCCGCGGTCCTCGACTCCCTGACGCTGCTGTCGACCACCGCCTCGGCAGAGGGCCGGCCGGTGGTGATCCGCCGGATCAGCGAGCAGCTGCAGGAGAACGCCGAGCTGCTGCGTGCGCTGGCCGACCACGGGGTGCGCCCGGGCGTCACGATGACGGCCCAGCTGGTCGACGGATCGGTGAGCCTGGACGGGTACGTGCTGCCCGCCGGTGTCGCCCAGCACATGTTCGTGAGCGCCGTCGACGAGGAGCTGACCCCGCTCGAGGCCGCGCCGCGCCTCTGAGCCGACCGGATGCAGGAGGTGGGCGTGGACGAGCACGCGGCGACGGCTCCCCGGGCCGCCGAGGTGTTCCTCGCGCGGCTGCTGCCCCGGCCCGGCGGGGCGCTGCTGCACCGCCTGCGGGTGGCCGGGGCGTTCGCCTCCGGGCTCCTGTGGGGCCTGCTGCCCGCGCCGTCGGTGCACGATGTCGTGGTGACCCGACGGGACGACGGCAGGGAGGTGCTGCGCTTCCCGGCCGGTGACCCGTTCGCGGCCGGGGACATGCTGCGGGCGGTGGACACGGAGCTGGCGACGCTGGGCCCGGAGGAGTTCCTCCGGGCCTGGGACGTGCGCTGACGCACAGCGGGGCGCTGCGCGGCTCACTACGGTGAGGCGGTCCCCCGCTGCCGTGCGAGAGAAGGCCCTGGTGAGCTCGTCCGCTCCGGCACCCGCAGACATCTCCCCCGAGCCGGCACCCACGCCGTTCCACCGGCTGGCCGATTTCACCGCGTTGCCGCGGATCGGCGCCCTGGCGCTCTCTCCGGACGGGACCCGGCTGGCGGTCTCGCTGCAGACGCTGGACCGCGAGGGCAAGAAGTGGCAGTCGGCGGTGTGGGAGCTCGACCCGCAGGGTGCGCGGCCCGCCCGGCGGCTCACCCGCAGCGCGCCGGGCGAATCCGCCCCCGCCTGGGCGCCGGACGGCTCGCTGCTGTTCACCTCGGCCCGGCCCGACCCCGGCGCGGAGCCGGCGGCCGAGCCGAAGCCGTCGCTGTGGCGCCTCCCCGCCGAGGGAGGCGAGGCCCGGCCGGTGCTGGGACGCCCGGGGGGCATCGGCTCCTTCGTCGTCGCCGCCGGCAGCGGGGACGTCGTGGTCGTCTCCGCCACCATGCCCGGCGGCTCCGACCCGGACGCCGACGAGGAGCGGCGCAAGGCCCGGAGCGAGGCCGGGGTCTCGGCGATCCTGCACGAGGCGTACCCGGTGCGGTACTGGGACCACGACCTCGGACCGGCGGCTCCGCACCTGTTCTGGGCCGGGCAGCTCCCGACCGAGGAGCAGCCGGCCGGCAACCCGCCGGTGGAGCTGCGCGACCTGACCCCGGACGCGACCCCGCCCAACGGGTCGGGCGACGACATCGCGCTCTCCCCCGACGGCCGCCTGCTGGCCCGGGCCGAGGAGGTGCCCGACGGGCCGGCCGGCCGGCGCACCCGGCTGGTGCTCACCGACACCGGCTCCGGCGACACGCGGGTGCTGGTGGACGACCCGCTGGCCGATGTCCACTCCGCGGCCTTCTCCCCGGACGGCGCCCGCCTGGTCTGCGTACGGGAGGCGATGTCCTCCTACGCCGAGCCGCCGGACTACACGTTGCTCCTGGTCGAGGTCGCCGACGGCTCCGCCCGGGAGCTGACCCCCGACTTCGACCGCTGGCCGAGCGCACCGCAGTTCGCCGCCGACGGCACCGCCGTCCACTTCCTCGCCGACGAGGACGGCCGGCACGCGATCTTCCGCGTACCCGTCGACGGCGGGGAGCCGGTGCGGCTCACCGCCGACGGCGCCTACAGCCACCTGCAGGTCGCCCGGGACGGCAGCGCGCTGTACGCCCTGCGGTCGGCGTACGACTCGCCGCCGCTGCCGGTCCGCCTGGACCCGACGGCCCCGATGCAGGACCCGGAGCCGCTGCCGAGCCCGGCGGCGATCGACCGGCTGCCCGGCAGCCTGCACGAGGTGGAGGCGACCGCGGCCGACGGCACCCGCGTGCAGTCGTGGCTGGTGCTACCCGACGGGGCCTCGGCGGAGGCACCGGCCCCGCTGGTGCTCTGGATCCACGGCGGCCCGCTGATGAGCTGGAACTCGTGGTCCTGGCGCTGGTGCCCGTGGGTGCTGGCGGCCCAGGGCTACGCGGTCCTCCTGCCCAACCCGGCGCTGTCCCAGGGCTTCGGCCAGGATTTCGTGCGCCGGGGCTGGGGCGAGTGGGGCGACACCCCCTACACCGACCTGATGGCGGCGGTGGACGCCGCGGAGCAGCGACCCGACGTCGACGCCGCACGGACGGCGGCGATGGGCGGCTCCTTCGGCGGCTACATGGCCAACTGGATCGCCACCCGGACCGACCGGTTCCGGGCGATCGTCACCCACGCCAGCCTGTGGAACCTCGAGCAGTTCACCGGCACCACCGACGCCGCGTACTACTGGGAGAAGGAGTGGGGTGACCCGTTCACCGAACCGCGGCGGTACGAGCAGAACTCCCCGCACCGCTACGTGGACCAGATCCGCACCCCGATGCTGGTCATCCACGGCGACAAGGACTACCGGGTGCCGATCGGTGAGGCACTGGCGCTCTGGTACGGCCTGCGGAAGCGCGGCGTCCCCTCGAAGTTCCTCTACTTCCCCGACGAGAACCACTGGGTGCTGACGCCGGGGAACAGCCGCCTCTGGTACGAGACCGTGCTCGCCTTCCTGGCCGAGCACGTGCGTGGCGAGCAGTGGCGGCGGCCCGAGCTGCTCTGAGGACCGGCGCACGGCTCACCCCGGCCGGCGGCTGCCGCCGTCGGTGCCAGCCCGCGCCAGCAGGTCGCGCAGCCCCGCCGGCGGCAGGCAGGCATCCAGGGCCTGGCGGAGCAGATGGGCCAGGCTGTACCCGGGATCGCCGTCCAGGGCCCGGTCGAGGGCGATGCCGGCCATCGCCCCGTCGCCGCGCAACCAGGCGCTGACCGCCAGGAGGGTGGCCGGGGCCGCGTCGAGCGGCGCGGGCAACCGCCGGGCGCACTCGGTCCAGAGCACCTCCGCCGCTGCGGCGTCGGCGCCGAGCGCCAGCTGCAGGGCGCGGTCGCGCACCTGCACGTCGCGCAGCGCCCAGGCCAGACCGGCCAGCTCGTCACCACCGAGCGGTCCCTCGCCGGACGGGCCCGGCCGGTACCGCGCGACCGCCCGCCGGACCGCGGCCCACGACTCCTCGGCCAGCGCCGCCCACCCCACCTCCCGGAGCCGGGCCGAGCGCTCCTCGGCGGCGCGGAGACAGGCGGCCCGCATGCCTCCACCCGGCCCGGGCGGCGAGGTGAGGCGCTCGGCCAGCGCCGCCCGGTCGGGGGCCACCACCTGCCCGGTGCTGATCGCGGCGGCCGGCAGCGCACCGACCCCGCCGGGCAGGGGCGTCCCCGCCGACGGTGCGCAGCAGGGGTGCGGGCAGTCGTAGGACCACCAGCGCCCGCGCCGGACGAGCAGCGCGTCGCGCGGGGCGATGCCGGTGGCGGCCAGGGCCAGGACGAGTTCGTGCACCAGCGTCCGGTGCGGCAGGACGCCGGCCGGCCCCTCCTCCGCGCCGCCCTGACCGGTGTCGTCGGGCGCCTCGGAGACCACCACGACCAGCGCGGCCGCGGGCCGGTCGCTGTGCAGGCTGTCGACCAGCAGCCGCGCGATCCCCGCGCCGTCGCCCGACGGGGGGAGGTCGCCCCGGACCGTGAGCCCGACCCGCCCGCCCGACGGGCCGCCCAGGCCGATCAGCACGATCGACTCGGCCGGGTGGAAGCCCAGCAGGTGCGGTAGCGCAGCGGCCACCTCCCCGGGGTCGGAGAGCCGGATCTCCAGCTGGTCGGCGGGTTGCTGCGCGGTGGGCACGTCCATGCGGGCGACCCTGCTCGCGCCCGGGCCGCGGCGAGCGGCCCCGGGTCGATCTGTGGACGGCGACCGCTCCTGTGGACGCCTCAGCCCACCGGAGCGGGCAGGGCGCAACCGCCCGCGGAGCACGCCGTCCCGCCGCGGGTCCGGGACGACTCCGGGTGGGGGGCCTGGCGGAGCTCGTGCCCTGCCCACAGGGGCGGGCAGGGCACGAGCTCCGAGGCCGCTACCCGTGTCGCCCCCTCCCCCGGGACAGGGCAACCCCCGGGACGGCCCGGAGCGCCGGGCCGTCGTGGCATGGCCGGCGTGGCCGGCGGCCGGCTCAGCCCAGCGCGTCGGCCTGCGTCTCGTAGGCCTGCTGGAGCAGCTCGGCGAAGGGTGCCGGGTCGGCCGGTGTGGCGCCGGCGAGCCCGGTGTCCAGGGACACCAGGAGGAGCAGCCGGTCGTCGTCCTCCACCGCCCCGATCAGCGTCGGCACGGTCACCCGAGAACCGTCGGGGGCGGTGATCGCGGTCGTGTAGCGCACGAGGGCCGAACCGTCACCCAGGTCGGCCACCGGGAGGTTCTCGAAGGAGACCGCCGCCTCACCGATCTGCGGGGAGGCGAGCTGCGCCTCGGGGCAGCGCTCGACGGCGTCGGCCAGCTGCGCGACGGCGCCGTCCAGCGGTCCGCCGCGCACCAGCATCTGCACCGTCGTCGCCGATCCGGTGGTCGCGCTCTGCGCGGCGACGTCCTCGAACGCCGCCAGATCGGGCTGGGTGCCGTCCACGGCGGCCCGGCAGCTGTCCGGGGTGATCTGCACGTCCGGCGCGGCGGCCGCGATGCCCGCGCCCAGGCGCAGCTGCTCCGGCGACACCGCCACCACGGTGGCGTCGGGACCGAAGGCGTCGGCGGGCAGCAGCCCAGAGGTCAGATCGGGCGCCTCCGTCGCCTGCGCGGCGGAGGCCTCCGCTGCCGAGGAGGCGGCCGCGGCGGTGCGGTCCGAGGCGTCCCCGCCGCCGCAGCCGGTCAGCAGCACGACGGCGGCCGCCCCGGCCAGCAGGGCGCCGGGACGACGGTGCCGGCCGGGGAGGCGGTGTGCGGAGGTCATGGCGAAGACGCTAGTCGGCGGGCACCGCACCGCCCCTCAGATCCGGTGCTGGATCGCCGCCCGCGAGGCCAGGATGGGCCGCACGTGGTCGGCGATGACCGCCAGGTGCACGGGGTCCTGCGCGTAGTGGCGGAAGGCCTCGACATCGGGGAACTCGGCGATCAGCACGGTGTCGGCGTTGCCGTCGACCAGGCCCGCGTCGTCGGCGACCACCAGCGACGTCATCCCGCCGACCGTGCGCCGCAGCCCGCGCAGCGCCTCGATGGTCTGCGCCCGCCGCTCGGCGTCGGCATCCGGGGACCAGGTGAAGAGCACGACGTGTCGGATCATGCGGGAACTGTGCCAGGCCCGGCGTCGACCGGCCGGGTGGTCCGGCTACCGGCTGGTAGCCGTCGCCCGGTGCGCGATCGTTAGAGTCCGGTCCATGGGACGGTCGTTGCGCATTGCACTGCTGTCCTACCGCAGCAAGCCGCACGGCGGCGGCCAGGGCGTCTACGTCCGGGCGCTCTCCCGCGAGCTGCGCGAGCTCGGTCACCGTGTCGAGGTGCTCAGCGGTCAGCCCTACCCCGAGCTCGACCAGGGCGTGCCGCTCACCCGCGTGCCGAGCCTGGACCTCTACCGGGAGCCCGATCCCTTCCGCACCCCGCGCCCGTCGGAGATCCGCGACTGGGTCGACGTGGCGGAGTGGGCCACGATGTGCACCGCCGGCTTCCCCGAGCCGCTGACGTTCAGCCTGCGCGCCGCCCGCCACCTGCTGCCCCGGCGGGACGAGTTCGACGTGGTGCACGACAACCAGTCGCTGGGCTACGGCCTCCTCCGGCTGGTGCGGGCCGGCGTGCCCACGGTGGCGACGGTGCACCACCCGATCGCCATCGACCGCGACCTCGAGCTGGCCGCGGCCCCGACGCTGCGCCGCAAGCTCACCCTGCGGCGGTGGTACGCCTTCACCCGCATGCAGGCGCGGGTGGTCCAGCGGCTGGATGCCGTCACCACGGTGTCGGAGAACTCCCGCCGTGACATCGCCGCCCGCATGGGGCTGGCGCCGGAGCGGATGAGCGTCATCCCGGTGGGGATCGACCCCGACCAGTTCACCCCGCCGCCGGCCGGGCAGCCCCGTGAGCCCGACTCGATCCTCGCGGTCACCAGCGCCGACGTGCCGCTCAAGGGGCTGGTGCACCTGCTGGAGGCGCTGGCGAAGCTGCGCACGGAGCGACCCGTGCGGCTCACCGTCGTGGGCTCCGCCCGGCCCGGCGGTCCCGCCGAGGCGGCGCTGGACCGGCTCGGGCTGCGCGACGCCGTCCGCTTCACCGGCCCGGTGCCCGAGTCGGAGCTGACCCAGCTGTTCCAGCGGGCGAGCGTCGTGGCGATCCCCTCCCTCTACGAGGGGTTCTCGCTGCCTGCAGTGGAGGCCATGGCGTGCGCGACCCCGCTGGTGACCACCGACGCCGGTGCGCTGCCCGAGGTGGTCGGCACGAAGGCGGGGCTGCGGGTGCGCGCCGGTGACGTCGGCGAGCTGACCGCCGCCCTGCAGCTGGTGCTCGACTCCCCCTCACTGGCCGAGCAGCTGGGGCGCGCCGGCCGCCGGCGGGTCCTGGACACCTACACCTGGCGGGCCACGGCCGCGCGCACCGCCGAGTGGTACGCCGAGACGCTGGACCGGAAGGGAACCCCGTGCTGACCGTCGACTACGACCGGCTCGACCTGCGCCCGGGGATGACCGTCCTCGACCTGGGCTGCGGCGAGGGGCGGCACGCCTTCGAGGCCTACCGCCGCGGCGCGCGCGTGGTCGCCGTCGACTGGGGCCAGCACGAGGTCGAGACGACGAAGCGCTGGCTCGGCGCGATCGCCGAGGCCGGCGAGGCCCCGGCCGGTGCGCGCTTCGAGGTGGTGCGCGGCGACCTGCTGCACCTGCCCTTCCCCGACGCGAGCGTCGACCGGGTGATGGCCTCGGAGGTGCTCGAGCACATCCCGGACGACGCCGCGGCGATGGCCGAGATCGTGCGCGTCCTCAAGCCCGGCGGCCGGGTGGCGGTGACCGTGCCGCGCTACGGCCCCGAGCGGGTGTGCTGGGCGCTGTCGGACGAGTACCACGCCAACGAGGGCGGCCACATCCGCATCTACCGCGGCGAGGTGCTGCGCGCCCGCCTGGCCACCGCCGGCCTGGTCCCGGGGGCGAGCCACCACGCGCACGCCCTCCACGCCCCGTACTGGTGGCTCAAGTGCGCCGTCGGTGTCGAGAAGGACACCGCCGCGGTCCGGGCCTACCACCGGCTGCTGGTCTGGGACCTCACCACGCGTCCCTGGCTCACCCGGGCGCTGGAGCGCGTCCTCGACCCGCTGATCGGCAAGAGCTTCGTCGTCTACGCCGACAAGCCGGCCGGGGCCGCCGCGGCCGCGGCGGCCGGGCTGGACCTGGAGCGGTCCGCTGCGGCCCGCTGACCGGGGCGGCCCGGTGCTGCCCGAGCTGCCCGGGGTGCTCGGCGCCGACCAGGTGCGGCAGACGGTCGCCTGGATCGCCGGCGAGCAGCATCGCGACGGCGCGCTCCCCTGGTTCGCCACCGGGCAGCTGGACCCCTGGGACTCCGTCGAGGCGGCGATGGCGCTGGACCTCGGTGGCGAGCACGCCCGGGCGGCGGCCGCCTACCGGTGGCTGGCCGGCCGGCAGCGGGCGGACGGCAGCTGGGCGGCCGAGTACCGCGGCGGCGAGGAGTCCGCGCCCGCCGCGGAGAGCAACCACGCCGGCTACCTCGCCGTCGGGCTCTGGCACTCCTGGCTGGTCTCCGGGGACGAGCAGCTGGTCACCGAGCTGTGGCCGGCGGTGCGGGCCGGCCTGGACCTGGTGACCCGGATGCAGCTGCCCGGCGGAGCGGTCTCGTGGGCGCTGCGGCCCGACGGCACCCCCGACGACCTCGCGCTGCTCACCGGGAACGCCAGCCTGTTCCAGGCGCTGCGCTGCGGCCTGGCGCTGGCCGAGCTGGTCGGCGAGGCCCAGCCGGACTGGGAGCTGGCCGTCGCCGACCTCGGCACGGCCCTCCGCCGGCGACCGGAGGCGTTCGCCGACCGGTCCCGCTACTCGATGGACTGGTACTACCCGGTGCTCGGCGGCGCCGTCACCGGTGCCGCGGCCCGCGACCGGCTGGCCGGCGACTGGCACCGGTTCGTCGTCCCGGGGCTCGGCATCCGCTGCGTTGCGGACCGGCCGTGGGTGACCGGGGCCGAGACCTGCGAGCTCGCGCTGGCCCTGGTCGTCGCCGGGCAGCGCGACGCCGCCCTCGAGCAGGTGGCCGCGATGCAGCACCTGCGGGACGACGACGGCTCCTACTGGACCGGGTTCGTCTACCCGGACGACGCGCGATGGCCGGTCGAGCGCACCACGTGGACCGCCGCGGCCGTGCTGCTGGCGGCCGACGCCCTCTGCGGCGCCTCCCCCGCCAGCGGGCTGTTCGCCGACCCCTGGGCGCTGCCGGCGGCGGGCATGGCGGACGCCACTCCGACCGCTGATTGGCTGGCCGGAGGCGCGGGCACGGTGACCCCGTGACCGCGCCCTCCCCGACCGACCGGGCTCCATCCCCCGACGTGACCGTCGTCGTCGCGAGCCGCAACCGCCGCGAGGACCTGCTGGCGACGCTGCCGCGTCACGAGGCCCCGGTGGTGCTCGTCGACAACGCCTCCACCGACGGCACCGTGGACGCGGTGCGCCAGGCGCACCCCGAGGTGACGCTGCTGCTGCTGGACCGCAACGAGGGCGCCCACGGCCGGACGCTGGGTGCCGCGCGCGCCCGCACCCCGTTCATCGCCTTCGCCGACGACGACTCGTGGTGGGCACCGGGCGACCTCGCCCGCGCGGTGGCGATCATGCGGGCCCACCCCCGGCTGGCCCTCCTCAACGCCCGCATCCTGGTCGGGCCGGAGGAGCGGCTCGACCCGGTCTGCGCGGAGATGGCCGCGAGCCCCCTCGGCACCGCGCGGGACCTGCCCGGCCCCTCGCTGCTGGGCTTCGTCGCCTGCGCCGCGCTGGTGCGCACCGAGGCGTTCGAGGCCGTCGGCGGGTTCGACCCGGTGGTCCGGTTCCCCGGCGAGGAGGAGCGGCTGGCCCTCGACCTGGCCGCCGCCGGGTGGGGGCTGGCCTACGTCGACGAGGTGACCGTGCACCACCACCCGTCTCCCCGGCGCGAGGCCCCCGGACGGCGGCAGACCGGGATCTGGCGCAGCCGGCTGCTCACCGCGGCGATGCGGCTCCCGATGCGGGACGTCGTCCGGACGGCCGGGCGGGCCGTGCGCGCGGGTCGCCCCGGCGTCGAAGGCCTGCTGCGGGCGCTGCCCGACGTCCCGGCCGCCCTCCGCCGGCGGGAACCGGTCCCCCCGGCGGTGCGGGCGGACCTGCGGGTGCTGGCCGGTGAGCGCGCGTGAGCACGACCGGCACGATCCCCGCGGCGGCCACCGGTGACCGCCCCGCCGGGCCCGACCCGCGCGTGGCCGTCGTCGTCATCACCCACCAGCGACGGGACGAACTGCTGCTGGCCCTGGAACGCCTGGTGGCCCTGCCCGAGCAGCCGCACGTCGTGGTCGTGGACAACGGCTCGACCGACGGCACCGCCGATGCCGTGCGCGAGCAGTTCCCGCAGGTCGAGCTGATCGCCAGCCCGGAGAACCTGGGCGCGGTCGGCCGCAACCTCGGCGTCGCCCGGCTCGACACGCCCTACGTCGCCTTCTGCGACGACGACACCTGGTGGGAGCCGGGGGCGCTGCGCACCGCGGCGGACACGCTGGACGCCCACCCGCGGCTCGCCGTCGTCACCGCCCGGATCCTGGTCGAGCCGGGCGGTGTCGAGGACCCGATCGTCGCCGAGCTGCGCGACTCCCCCGTCCGCGGCGCCGACTGGCTCCCCGGCCCGGCGCTCGGCTCCTTCCTGGCCGGTGCCTCCGTCCTGCGCCGGGAGGCGTTCGAGGAGGTGGGCGGGTTCTCCGCGCGGCTGTGGCTGGGCGGCGAGGAGGAGCTGATGGCCGGCGACCTGGCCGCCCGCGGCTGGGAGCTGTGCTACCTGGAGCAGCTCACCCTCCACCACCAGGCGAGCACCGCCCGGGACCCGCACAAGCGGCGGGCCGACGGCATCCGGAACACGCTGTGGACCACGTGGCTGCGGCGTCCGTTCCGCCCGGCGCTGCGGCGCACCGTGCACCTGCTGCGCACCGTGCCCCGCGACCGGATCACCGCGCGCGGCCTCGCGCAGGCCGTCCGCGGGTTGCCGTGGGTGCTGCGCGAGCGGCGGGTGCTGCCCCCGCACGCCGAGGCCCGGTTCGCCGCGCTCGAGGAGGCGCAGCGGAACTCGAAGGCCCGGCGGTACGTCAGCTGAGACCTCGTGCGGCCGGGGTGCCGCCGGCCTACCGTGCGAGCCGTGGAGAACGGGCAGGGGCGGCGCCACGTCCGGCTGATGACGGACTACGGGGCCGAGTGGCCGTTGTGGACCGTCGGCCTCACCGACCCCGGCCGGCTCGGGCTCTCCGAGGAGCTCACGGCCCGCCTGGCCGCCTGGAACGAGCTCTTCCAGGAGCATTTCCACTGGGACGGCGGCTGGCGCGATCCGGATGCCCGCGCCCGCTTCGCCGCGGAGGGCCCGCGCCTGCTGCGGGATCTGCGACGCGAGCTGCCCGACGACGAGGTCGAGTTCGACGACTGGACGCAGTCGGGGGTGTTCGGCCCCGGGTGACCACGCGGCCGGCGCCTCAGCGGGCGCAGTCGATGCAGGTGCGGGCGGTGGGGCGGGCGGCGAGCCGCTCCGGCGCGATCGGCCGGCCGCAGGTCTCGCAGCGGCCGTAGGTGCCGTTCTCCACGGCGACGACCGCGGCGTCGACGTCGGCCAGCCGGCGACGCGCCTGCTCCAGCAGCGCAGCCACCTGCTGGCGCTCGAACGCGATGGTGGCGCCCTCCGGATCGTGCTCGTCGTCGGCGTTGGACGCCTGCGACGCCGCGACGATCGCGTCGAACTCGCGGGTCAGCGCCTCGATCTGCGCCAGCGCCTCCGCCCGCGCGCGGGAGAGGTCATCGGGTGGGAGCACCGATCCATCCTCCACCCCGGTGCCGACAGGACGACGGGTCCGCCCGCGCACCGGCCTCACCCGCGGTCGGCGCGGGGCGCCTCAGGCGGTGCGGCGCAGCAGCCGCAGCGACCCGCTGCCCGGCAGCTCGTCGAACTCCCCGCTCTCGAGCACCCGGCGGTAGACGCCGTAGGGCGCCTGCCCGCCGTCGGCGGGGTCCGGGAAGACGTCGTGGATGGCCAGCGTGCCGCCGACCGCGAGCTTCGCGACCCAGGCGTCCTGGTCGCGGCGCGCGGACTCCTCGGTGTGGCTGCCGTCGAGGAACAGCAGCGCGAGCGGCGTGCTCCACAGGGGCGCGAGGGTCTCCGACCGGGTGACGACGGCGATCACGACGTCCTCGGCGCCGGCCTCGGCGATGGTCCGGCGGAAACGCGGCAGGGTGTCGATCCGCCCGACGGCGGGGTCGACCAGCGACGGGTCGTGGTACTCCCAGCCGGGCTGGTGCTCCTCGGAGCCCCGGTGGTGGTCGACGGTGACCACCTGGCGACCGGTCTCCCGCGCGGCCGCGGCCAGGTAGAGGGCCGACTTGCCCATCCAGCTGCCCACCTCCAGCAGCGGCCCGGGGACGGGGATGGCGCGGGCGGCCTCGTACAGGGCGCGGCCCTCGTCGTCGGGCATGAAGCCGGAGGCCGCCCGGGCGGCGGCGAGCAGGTCGGTCACGCGCACAGCCTGGCTCATCGGGCGAACCGGGTGCGCAGGGCGGTCAGCCCGCGCTCCGTGGCGGTGCCGGCCTGGGTGTCCGCCGCCTTGGCGAAGAAGGCACCGGCCGCCGTCGTCACCGGGACGGCGAGCACCAGCGCGATCGCCCCGACCAGCGTGCGGATGACCTCCTCGGCCAGCGCCGCGCTGGTGATGAGGGTCCAGACGGGCGTGGCGTAGATCTCCAACAGCAGGAGGAGGGGCAGCGCCGCCCCGGCGTAGGCGAAGACGATCGTGTAGACCGTCGAGGCGATGTGGTCCCGGCCGACCGCCATGCCGCGGGTGTAGAGCTCCCGCCAGGTCATCTCCGGGGAGACCTCGTGCAGCTGCCAGATCGCCGACGCCTGGGTGATGGTGACGTCGTTGAGCACCCCCAGGCCGGCCACCACGACTCCGGCCAGCACCAGCCCGGAGAAGTTCAGCGTGGGGTCGAAGCGCTGGAGCGTGAATGCGTCCTCGCTGGTGAGCCCGGTCAGCCGGGCGGCCGACACCGCGAGCGACCCCATGACCGCCACGAGGGTGAGACCGAAGAGGGTTCCCACGAGCGCGGTGGTCGTCCGGGCCGTGAACCCGTGCGCCAGGTAGAGGACGACGAACATGATCGCCGCGGAGCCGACCAGGCTGACCAGCGTCGGGTTGTCCTCGCTCAGCAGCCCCGGCAGCATGAACTGGAGCAGGACGAAGAACGCGAACGCGAGCCCCAGCAGGGACGCGAGGCCCCGGAGCCGCGCCACGGCCCCGACGACGACGGCGAAGGCGATGGCCAGGACGATGATCGGGGTGTCCCGCTCGTAGTCCCAGAAGGCGTACGTCGGTCCCCCTTCGGCGCCCGCGTCGCGGGTGAGCACCAGCGTCTCCCCCTCCGAGACGCCGGCGGCGACCACCTCCGGCGGCATGTCCACCCGTTCGAAGTTCCCGGCACCCTCACCCTCGAGGACCTCCACCACGGCGGTGGCGCAGGTCTGCGGCGGGCCCGAGGGGTCGACGCCGCAGTCGAAGGTCTCGATCGAGATGATCCGCCCGTCGGGATAGGTGGTCCCCGGCGGCAGGGCCTGCTCGGCCGCCAGTCGAGCACGCGTCGGCTCCCCGCTGGGCCAGAGGGCGACCAGCCCGATCACCGTGGCCAGGCCGACGGGCACGAGCAGCAGGAGCATCAGCCAGACGGCGCGCCGCCGGTGGCCGAGCGCCTCCTCGGTGGGCGGGGGCGCGTCCGGATCGGGACCGTGGCTGTGGGCATGCGTGGACGACACCCGGTCAGGCTAGGAGCCTCGTGGCCGCGGAGCCGCCCCGGCGCCGGGTCAGGTGTGTCGCGGGTCCGGCGGCGCGGGGCTCCCGCCGGTCGACGCCTCGGTGACCACCCGGCCGTCGTCCGTCACGACGGTGAAGCGGTGCCAGAGGCCGGTGAGCTGCAGGGGGCGCGACACCGAGGACGGCGGCTGCACCAGGACCGTGGGGATCCCGCGGGGCACCCCGAGCTTCTGCAGCTGCACCAGCACCGCGAGCCCCGCCGAGTTCATGAAGCCGACCTCACGCAGGTCCAGCTCCACCCGCTGCAGCGAGTGCTCGGCGAGCAGCAGGTCGGTGAGGGTGCGCACGAGTGGCCGGCGCGCGGCCTCGGTCAGCTCGCCGCCGACGACCAGCCTCGCGGTGTCCCCCTCGACCGTGTGCGACACGGAGGGCTCGGCGGACGGCGCGTCGGCGTGCGGTGGGTCGTTGGTCGTCTCCTCCACGGTCCGGTCCTGCCCCGCCGGGCCTCGGTTCACGCACCCGACGGTCGGCCCACCGGCAGCCGACGCGGGGAACATTTTTCCGCGAGGAACGTTTACCAGGGTGCGCGACCGAGGTAATCTGTAGCCGCCACTAGAGGTTCAGACCTCGGGCAGCGAACACGAGTACCACCGTCACAGGAGGTTCCAGCCATGATGCTGACCGCTTACGACCCGTTCGCCGCCACGTCCGCCGCCTTCCGCGCGCTGGATCAGCTCACCGGCCGCGGTGGGGGCACGACCGCCCGCCCGCTCTCGGGCATGCCGATGGACGCCTACCGGGTCGGCGACAACTTCGTCGCCCACTTCGATCTGCCCGGCGTGGACCCCGGCTCGATCGACCTCTCGGTGGAGGGCAACACCCTCACCGTGAGCGCCGAGCGCTCGGTCCCCCAGCTGGAGAACGCGGAGTGGACGGTCGCCGAGCGCCCGTTCGGCAGCTACACCCGTCAGCTGGTGCTCGGCCGCAGCCTCGACACCGACCGGCTCGAGGCCAGCTACCACGACGGCGTGCTGACCATCAGCATCCCGGTGGCCGAGCAGGCGAAGGCGCGCAAGATCACCGTGACCCGTGCCGACACGCCCGCGGCCGTCGAGGGCCGCACCATCGAGGGCGAGGCGCAGCGCGAGGCCAAGGCGGTCGAGAGCTGATCGCGGCCGAACCGGTCAGCACCACAGGGGCCGGGCCCGTCCAGGGCCCGGCCCCTGTTCCGTTCGACGCCCGACGCGGCGTCCCGACACCCGGAGGCGGGCGATGGACCCCGACCGCACTGATCCGCTGCGCCGGCTGGACGATCCGGACTACCCGGCCCTGACCATGAGCCAGGCGGCCGAGCTGCTCGGCGTGCAGGCCGCCTTCCTGCGCAGCCTGGACAACTCGGGCGTGCTCTCCCCGCACCGCTCCCCCGGTGGTCATCGCCGCTACTCCCGCCAGCAGCTGGCCCTGGCCGCGCGCATGCGGGGCCTGCTCGACGACGGCCACCCCGTCGCCTCGGCCGAGATGATCGTCGGCCTGCAGGACGAGCTCGCCGCGGCCCGGGCCGACCTGGCCAGGCTCCGGGCGGAGGAGGAAGAGGAGGGCGCGACCGGACTTGACGCATAACCCTAGGGGGGTATGGTGTTCCTCGGCGTCGCGGGGCGCGGCGCCGGCAGGAGGGACGACGTGGACACGACCGACGGTGCCTGCAACGACCACGAGCACGCGCACGGCTACATCCACCGCAAGGACGACTACCTCAAGCGCCTGCGGCGCATCGAGGGGCAGGCCCGCGGCCTGCAGCGCATGGTGGAGGACGAGAAGTACTGCATCGACATCCTCACCCAGGTCTCGGCCATGACGAAGGCGCTGCAGGCGGTTTCGCTGGGGCTGCTCGAGGAGCACCTGAGCCACTGCGTCGTCGACGCGGCACGAGCCGGTGGCCGCGAGGCCGAGGAGAAGGTCCGCGAGGCCACCGACGCGATCGCCCGCCTCGTCCGCTCCTGACCCGTACACCCGAGAGGACCCCCCATGACCACCACCGCCAGCTACACCGTCACCGGCATGACCTGCGGCCACTGCGTCAACTCGGTCACCGAGGAGGTCTCGCAGGTACCCGGCGTGACCGGCGTCGAGGTCGACCTCGCCACCGGCGGCCTGACCGTCACCAGCGAGCAGCCGGTCGACGACGCCGCCGTCCACGCCGCCGTCGAGGAAGCCGGATACGAGGTGAGCGGCCGCTGACGCGGCCGGTGCCATGAACACTCCCGCGAGGATCGCCGCGTTCGCCGTCGGCCTGGTCGCCGTCTTCGGCGCGGCGGTCGGCGTGGGCGCAGCGGTCGGCCCCGTGGGGCCGGCCGCGGACACCGCCGGTGCCGGGCACGCCGAGCCCGGCACCGGCCACGGCGGCCACGACGCCGCCCCCGCACCGGCGGGCGGACCGGGCGGGCTCCAGGTGACCCAGGACGGCTACACCCTCGCCCTGGCCGACGGCACCGCTCCGGCCGGCCCGGCGACCCCGGTCACCTTCACCATCCGGGGTCCCGACGGCTCCCCGGTGACCGCCTACGAGACCGACCACGACGTCGACCTGCACCTCGTCGCGGTGCGCCGCGACCTGACCGGCTACCAGCACGTGCACCCCGACCTCGGGGACGACGGCGTCTGGCGGGCCCCCCTGGCCCTGGAACCGGGCAGCTGGCGACTGTTCGCCGACTTCACCGCCGCCGCCGACGGCGAGAACCGCGTCCTGGGCGCGGACCTCGCCGTGCCCGGCACCTACGAGCCCGCTCCCCTGCCCGCACCGTCGGCGGTCGCGGAGGTCGACGGCTACACCGTCGTCCTGACCGGCGACCTCGTTCCCGGGGAGGAGACGGAGCTGACCCTGAGCGTCAGCCGGGACGGCGCGCCGGTGACCGACCTCCAGCCCTACCTCGGCGCCTACGGGCACCTGGTCGCCCTGCGGGACGGCGACCTGGCCTACCTGCACGTACACCCCGCCGAGCCCGCCGGTGGCAGCCGGCCCGCGCCCGGACCGCACGTCTCGTTCGTCACCACCGCCCCGTCGGCGGGCACCTACCGGCTGTTCCTGGACTTCCGGCACGGCGACGCCGTGCACACGGCCGCGTTCACGGTGCCCGCGCAGGAGCACGAGGAGCACCCATGACCGCCGCCCCCGGCAGCACCACCGACGTCGAACTGCTCATCGGCGGGATGACCTGCGCCTCGTGTGCGGCACGCGTCGAGAAGAAGCTGAACAAGCTGGACGGCGTCACCGCCACGGTCAACTACGCCACCGAGAAGGCGAAGGTCAGCTACGCCGGCGGCGTCAGCACCGACGACCTCATCGCCACGGTGGAGAAGACCGGCTACACCGCGCGGCTCCCGGAGCCCCCGCGACCGGAGGCGCCCGCCGAGGACGACCAGGCCGACGGGCCGGCGCGCGCGCTCGGCACCCGGCTCGCCGTGTCGGCGCTGCTCAGCGTGCCGGTGGTCCTGCTCGCGATGGTGCCGGCGCTGCAGTTCGAGTACTGGCAGTGGCTGTCGCTGACCCTGGCCGCGCCGGTCGTCGTCTGGGGCGGCCTGCCGTTCCACCGCGCGGCCTGGACCAACCTGCGCCACGGCGCGGCGACCATGGACACGCTGGTCTCCCTGGGCACCCTGGCGGCCTTCGGCTGGTCGCTGTACGCGCTCTTCTGGGGCACTGCCGGCGTGCCGGGGATGACGCACCCGTTCGAGCTGACCATCGCCCGCACCGACGGCGGCGCCAACATCTACCTCGAGGCCGCGGCCGGGGTGACGACGTTCATCCTCGCCGGGCGCTGGTTCGAGGCGCGGTCGAAGCGCCGGGCCGGGGCGGCCCTGCGGGCGCTCCTCGAACTCGGCGCCAAGGAGGTCTCGGTGCTGCGCGGCGGCACCGAGCAGCGCATCCCCGTCGCCGAGCTCGGCCGCGATGACCTGTTCGTCGTCCGCCCCGGCGAGAAGATCGCAGCCGACGGCGAGGTCACCGAGGGGTCCTCCGCTGTCGACGCCTCGATGCTGACCGGCGAGTCGGTGCCCGTGGAGGTGCGCCCGGGCGACACCGTCACCGGCGGCACCGTCAACGCCGGGGGCCGGCTCGTCGTGCGGGCCACCCGCGTGGGGAGCGAGACGCAGCTGGCCCAGATGGCCCGGCTGGTGGAGGAGGCGCAGAACGGCAAGGCGGAGGTGCAGCGCCTGGCCGACCGCATCTCGGGCGTCTTCGTCCCGGTCGTGCTGGTGATCACCGCCGGGACGCTCGGCTTCTGGATCGGCACCGGCGCGGGACTGCCTGCCGCCTTCACCGCCGCGGTCGCCGTGCTGATCATCGCCTGCCCCTGCGCGCTCGGCCTGGCCACCCCCACCGCCCTCATGGTGGGCACCGGACGCGGCGCCCAGCTGGGCATCCTGATCAAGGGCCCCGAGGTGCTGGAGTCCACCCGCCGGGTCGACACCGTGGTCCTGGACAAGACCGGCACCGTCACCACCGGCCGCATGACCCTGCTCGACGTCGTCCCGGCCGCCGGCGAGGACGCCGACCGCGTACTGCGGCTGGCCGGCGCGCTCGAGGCGGCGTCAGAGCACCCCATCGCACAGGCCGTCGCCCGGGGTGCGGCCGAACGCACCGGCCCCCTTCCGCCAGTGGCCGAGTTCGCCAACGTCGAGGGGCTCGGGGTCCAGGGGGTGGTCGAGGACTCCGCGGTGGTCGTCGGCCGCAGGCGCCTGCTGGCCGACTGGGCCATGCCGCTGCCCACCGACCTCGAGCGGGCCGTCACCGAGGCCGAGGCCGCCGGCCGCACCGCGATCGCGGTCGGCTGGGACGGCGCGGCGCGCGGCGTGCTGGTGGTCGCCGACGCGGTCAAGGACACCTCCCCGACCGCGATCGCCCAGCTGCGCGCGCTGGGGCTGACGCCGATCCTGCTCACCGGCGACAACGAGCAGGCCGCACGGGCCGTCGCCGCCCAGGTGGGCATCGACGAGGTCGTCGCCGAGGTGCTCCCGCAGGACAAGGTCGACGTGGTCCGGCGGCTGCAGGACGAGGGCCGGACCGTGGCCATGGTCGGGGACGGCGTGAACGACGCACCCGCCCTGGCGCAGGCCGACCTCGGCCTGGCGATGGGGACCGGCACCGACGTGGCGATCCAGGCGAGCGACCTGACCCTGGTGCGAGGTGACCTGCGGGTCGCGGCGGACGCCATCCGGCTGGCTCGGCGGACGCTGGCCACCATCAAGGGCAACCTGTTCTGGGCGTTCGCCTACAACGTCGCCGCCCTGCCGCTCGCCGCCGCCGGGCTGCTCAACCCGATGATCGCCGGCGCCGCCATGGCGTTCAGCTCGGTCTTCGTCGTCTCCAACAGCCTGCGGCTGCGCTCGTTCGCGCCGCTGCCGGAGAACCGGGACGCGGCGACCGCGGTGCCGTCCGGACGACCGGCGGAGAACCCGGCGAGCACCACTCCGGTTGGCTGACCCGACGCCGACCAGGGCGGGGCCCTGCCCGGCACAGTCTGCCTCTGAGCGCGCCTGCACTCAGAGGCAGACTGTGCCCAGCGCACCCTCGACCCCTGCGATGCTGCGCTGAGCACTCGACCCCCGGGAGGATCGCGATGAACGCCCAGGTCCTGGGAGGACGGCGATGAACGCACGTGCCGAGGGGCGACGCCGCGTCGTCGCCCGGCTCGTGAGCGGCGCGGGTCTGGTCGCCGGCGCGGGGCTTCTGGCAGAACCGGGGGCGGTGCTCGCGCGGCTCGTCCCCCGGTACCCCGAGCCGCTGCTGTGGGTCACCCGGGTGCTCGGTGCGCGGCTGATCGCCCAGCACGCGCTCGTCCTGGTCCGGCCGGACAGCGCCCGGCTGCGGCTGGCGGCCGGCGTGGACGCCCTGCACGCGGCGAGCATGCTCCCGGTGCTCGCGCTCCCCCGCTACCGCCGGGCTGCGCTGGTCAGCAGCGGCGTCGCGGCGGTGTCCGCGCTCGCCGCGGAGCGGCTGGCGAGGTCAGAGCGCCGGTAGCAGCAGCAGCGCCGTCGGCAGGAGCAGCAGCAGGACGGCGGCGGCGAGGGCCGTCACGCGGGCCGCGGGCGGCAGCGGGTCGGCCGGCTCGAGCAGCCGCACCACCCGGGCCCGCACCCCCGCCCCGGCCACCGCGAGGGCTCCGCTCGGCACGCCACCGGAGCCACCCGCGGCGGCGACGATCGCCTCGGCGAGCGTGCGCCGGGGAGCGGCGCCGTCCAACGACCTCAGCGCCACGTCGTCGGCCCGCATCTCCACCAGCTCCCGGACCGCGCCGTAGGCACGCTCGGCCGCCGGCAGCACCGGCAGCGCCGCCTTCCACGCCACGAACGGCAGCAGCAGCAGGTGGTGGTGCTCACCCAGGTGCGCCCGCTCGTGCGCGACGACGGCGGCGAGCTGCTCGTCGTCCAGCTCGGCGACCATGCCGGAGGAGAGCACCAGCAGCGGCCGGGCCCCGGGGATGCAGAACGCCACGGGGACCGGGTGCTCCAGCAGCCGGGCATCGGGCTGCGGGGCCGGCTGCACCACCAGCTCCAGCAGCGCGCGGTGCCGGCGCCGGGTGCGGGCGATCCGCACCCAGGAGAGCACCAGCACCCCGACCAGCTCGAAGGCCAGCACGCCGGCGAGGGTCAGCGTCACCCAGTGGTCGCCCCGGACCGGGTCGACGGCGGAGTGCCCGGTCAGCACCGCCCACCCCGCCTCGGGCAGCGAGTGCCCCCACGGCGCGAGCCCGTGCACCAGCAGCGCGCCGATGATCGACAGGCCGCCGGCCAGCCCGATCGCCTGCCAGCACAGCAGCGCGACGAGCGGGTCGCGCGAGGGCCAGCGGGCCCGGGCCAGCAGCGCCGGCACCGGCCAGGCCAGGAGGGCGGCCAGGACGGCGAGGGCGGCCGCGGTGGCGGGGAGCACAGCGGAGGACGCGCGGGGTCAGGCGGTGTCGCGGGAGGGCGGCCCCGCCAGCAGCTCGCGCAGCAGGCGCGCCTCCTCGGCGTCGACGCTGCCCACGAACCGGGCGAGCACGGCCTGCCGGTCGCCGGCCTGGCCGAGCACCTCGCGCATCACCTGGGCCGCGTGGTCCTCCCGGCTGGCCCGGGCGGAGAACCGGCGGGGCCGGGCGCCGTCGTGGACGACGAACCCCTTCTGCTCCAGCCGGGTCAGCACGGTGTGCACCGTGGTCAGCGCGACACCCCGATCGGCCAGCTCGTCCCGCAAGCGGGTCGCGGCCACCGGGCCGTCGGCGGCCCACAGCCGCTCCATGACGGCGCGCTCGAGCTCTCCCAGTGAAGCCATCGGTCCTCCTGTCCGGCGGATCACACCGCACTCTTCTACGTGTCGTAGAAAATCTCTTCTACGAAGCGTAGAAAGAACGTGTCGATAGTACGTCGGCCTCGACGACGAGGGGACAGGTGCCGTGGACGTCCTGGACGTGGCGCGCTGGCAGTTCGGGATCACGACCGTCTACCACTTCCTGATGGTCCCGTTGACCATCGGGCTGGGGCTCGCGGTCGCCGTCATGCACACCATGTGGGTGCGCACCGACAAGCCCGAGTGGCTCCGGATGACCCGGTTCTGGGGCAAGATCTTCCTGATCAACTTCGTGCTCGGGGTCGCGACCGGGCTCGTGCAGGAGTTCCAGTTCGGGTTGGCGTGGAGCGAGTACTCCCGCTTCGTCGGCGACGTGTTCGGCTCGCTGCTGGCGCTGGAGGCCCTGCTGGCCTTCTTCCTCGAGTCGACCTTCCTGGGGCTGTGGATCTTCGGCTGGGGCCGGATCCCGAAGAAGGTGCACCTGGCCGCCCTGTGGGCGGCGGTCATCGGCTCGACCGTCAGCGCCTACTTCATCATCGCCGCCAACTCCTGGATGCAGCACCCGGTCGGGGTGGTCGCCGACGACGCCACCGGCCGCCCGGTGCAGGTCGACTTCCTCGCCGTGCTGACCAACAACACCGCGCTCGCCGCTTTCACGCACACCATCGTGGCCGCCCTCATGGTCGCCGGCGCGCTGCTGGTCGGCGTCGGGTTGTGGCACCTGCGCCGGCGGAAGCTGGCCGGGCGCCCGGCCGACGAGATCGACCACGCGGTGTGGCGGCGGTCGGTCCGGATCGGCGGCTGGGTGTCGCTGGTGGCCTTCGTCCTGGTCGCCCTCACCGGTGACTGGCAGGCCAAGCTGATGTACCAGCAGCAGCCGCTGAAGATGAGCTCGGCGGAGGCGCTGTGCGAGACCGAGGCGCCTGCCTCCTTCTCGGTCTTCGCCTGGAGCAAGCTCGGCTCCAACGAGTGCGACGACGTCCACTCGATCACCGTCCCGGGCCTGCTGTCCTTCCTCGCGCACAACGACTTCACCAGCGAGGTCCCCGGCGTCAACGACCTCAAGGAGCGGTACGCCGAGGTCTACGGCGCCACCTACCCCGACGACCCGTCGCGCTTCGGCTCGCTGGCCGGGGAGCCGGTGGACTACCAGCCGCTGCTCGCGGTCACCTACTGGAGCTTCCGGCTGATGATCGGCATGGGTGCCGTCTCGGCGGGGGTCGCGGCCTACGCCCTCTGGGCGACCCGGCGCGGCCGGGTGCCCACCTCCCGGATCGGCGTGTACGGCGCGCTGGCCGCGGTGGGGGCTCCGTTCGCGGCCAACGCCGCGGGCTGGGTGTTCACCGAGATGGGCCGCCAGCCGTTCGTCGTCGTCCCCAACCCGGACGTGCCGGTCGACGAGCAGATCTGGTTCTTCACCGCCCAGGCGGTCTCACCCGGCGTCACCGCGGGCGAGGTCTGGACGTCGCTGACCGCGCTGACCCTCGTCTACGGGGTGCTGGCCGTCATCGAGGTCGGCCTGCTGACCCGCTTCATCCGGGCCGGCGTCACCGCGGGCGACACCAGCGCCACGCCCCCCATCGGCACCGGGAAGGACGACGACCGCCGCGAGGGACCGGACGGCGACGCCGGCGGCGTCGGGGGCGACGGCCGCGACCGCCGCCCCGACGACGACGTCCTCCAGTTCGCCTACTGACGCCCCGCACCCGCTCGTAGACCCGAGGACACTGTCATGGACCTGCAGACCCTGTGGTTCGCCGCCGTCGCCGTGCTCTGGATCGGCTTCCTGCTCCTGGAGGGCTTCGACTTCGGCGTCGCCGCCCTCCTGCCGGTGCTGGGCCGCAAGCCCGCCGACCGGCACCTGATGCTGCGCAGCATCGGCCCGCTGTGGGACGGGAACGAGGTGTGGCTCATCACCGCGGTCGGCGCGGTGTTCGCCGCCTTCCCGGGCTGGTACGCCACCTGGCTGCCGGCGCTCTACCTGCCCTTCGTGCTCGTGCTGCTGGGGCTGATCGTGCGGGCGGTGGCCTTCGAGTGGCGGCACCAGTCGCACGACGCGCGCTGGGACACCAGCTGGACGCACGTGATCACCGCCGGCTCGCTGATCGCCTCCCTCGGCATCGGCGCCGCCCTCGGCGCCACCACGCTGGGGATGCCGATCGACGGCGACGGCAACCGGGTGGGCGGCGTCCTCTCCGGCCTCGGCTGGCCGGCGCTGCTGGGCGCGGTCGCGGTGCTCGCCTTCTCCCTGGTGCACGGCGCGCTGTTCCTGGCGCTCAAGGTCGACGGCGACGTCCGGCTGCGGGCGCGGGCGTTCGCGCTCCGCTGGGCCCCGGTCGCCGCGCTGCCCCTGCTGGCGTGGGCCGGCCTGGTGCACCTGCGGTACGGCACGACCATCACCGCCGCGCTGTGGGCGGTCGCCGGCGCGGCCGTCGTCCTGGCCTGGACGCGGATGAAGCTCGACCGCGAGGGCGCGGCGTTCACCGCGTGGGCGGTGTTCCTCGTCGCCGCCGCGGCGACGATCTTCGGGGCCGCGTACCCGGTGGTCCTGCCCTCGACCCTCGACGTCGCCTTCGACCTGACCATCGCCGAGGCGTCGGTCAGCGACTACACGCTCACCGTGATGACCTGGGCCGCGGCGGTCGGCCTCCCGGTCGTGCTCTGCTACCAGGCCTGGACCTACTGGGTCTTCCGCCGGCGGCTGACCGCCGAGCCCCAGCACGAGGACGCGCCCGGGGCGGGCCGGGCCCCGGCCCCGGGTGAGGTCCCGGCGTGAGCAGTCCTGCGGCCGGGGCGCCGGCGCGCGCCCGGGGACCCCTCGGGGCGCTGGCCGGCGTTCCCGATCTGCGCGCGGCGCTGGTCCGGGCCGCGCTCGCCGCCCTCGTCCAGACCGGTGGCCTGGTCCTGCTGGCCGCCGGCCTCGCGCACGCCGTCGCCCGGGGCGCGGGGCTCGCCGACGGCTCCCCCGTCGTGCCCCTGGCGCTCGCCGCCGCAGGTGCCGCGGTGCGGGCGCTCGCCGGCAGCCTCGGCGAGGTGCTGGCCGCCCGGGACGCACGCCGGGCCGAGGACCTGCTGCGCCGCGAGCTGCTCGACCGGCTCGCATCGTCCCCGGCCGCCCTGGCCGCCGGCGGCGGCCCCGCACCGGCGGCCGTGCTCGCCACCACCCGGCTGCACGACCTCGGGCCGGCGCTGGCCACCTACCTGCCGGCGCTGGCGCAGACCGTCGTCGTCCCGCCGGCGCTGCTGCTGGTCCTGGCGTGGACCGACCTGCTCTCGGCGGTGCTGGTGGCGGTCACCCTCCCGCTGGTGCCGCTGTTCATGGTGCTGGTCGGCAGGCACACGCAGGCGGCGACCGCCGACTCCGCGCGGGCCCTGGACCGCATCGCCGCGCACGTCGCCGAGCTGGTGCGCGGCCTGCCCGTGCTGGTCGGGCTGGGCCGGGCCGCCGAGCAGACGGCGGCGCTCGCCGCGCTGGGCGAGGCCCACCGCACCCGGACGCTGGCCACGCTGCGGATCGCCTTCCTCTCGGCGCTCGTGCTCGAGCTGATCGCCACCCTGTCGGTCGCGCTCGTGGCGGTGACCGTGGGCGTCCGGCTGGTCGAGGGGCACCTGGCCCTCGCGCTGGGGCTGACCGCGCTGCTGCTCGCCCCCGAGGCCTTCGCCCCGCTGCGGGCGCTCGGCGCGGCCCACCACGCCGCGGAGGACGCCGCCCTGGCCGCCGCCGAGGCGCGCGCGGTGCTGGCCGCGCCCGCCGGTGCTCCCGTCGCTCCGGCCCCCGGGGACGACGACCCGCGCGGCGCCGACGTGCTGGTCGCGGGCCTGACCGTCGCCTACCCCGGCCGGGCCGTCCCCGCCCTGCCGCCCACCGACCTCGCCGTCCGCCCCGGTGAGCTGATCGTTCTCCGCGGCCCGAGCGGATCGGGCAAGTCCACGCTGCTGGCCGCGCTCGCCGGCCTGACCGACCCGGCCGCCCGCGTCACGGGCGCGGTGACGGGTGGGAGCCCCGTCGCGGTCGTGCCGCAGTTCCCGCGCACCACCGGGGCCACCGTCGCCGACGAGCTGCGCCGGCACGCGGGCGCCGAGCCGGGGGTCGACGAGATCGTCGGCGAGCCGTACGTCATCGAGGCGCTGCGCCGCGTCGAGGCCGACGGGCTGGCCGGGCGGGCGCCGGAGTCGCTCTCCCCCGGCGAGCTGCAGCGGGTGGCGCTGGCCCGGGCCCTCGTGCGGGTCCGCCGCGGCGCCCGGCTGCTGCTGCTCGACGAGCCGACGGCCCACCTGGACGACGACGCCCGCGGGCTGGTCGCGGCCGTGCTCGCGTCGCTGCACGGCACGGTGACGATCGTGCTGGTCACCCACGACCCGGTGCTCGCCGGCCTCGCCGACCGCACCGTCGACCTCCCCGTGCCCTCCCCCACCGCACCAGCCGTCGTCCGGCCTGCCGGCGCCGTTGCCACCCCGGCGCCCGGCGCGCGGTCGGGCACCGTGAGCACCGCGCTACCCGGGCCGTCGCCGACTGCCCCGACCGCCTCGACCGCACCGACCGCGGGCGCCCTGCGGCGCGCGGTGCTCGCCGGCGCCCTCACCTCCGGCGCGGGGGTCGCGCTCACCGCGACCTCGGGCTGGCTGATCGTGCGGGCGGCGGAGATGCCGCCGGTGCTCACGCTGCTGGTGCTCACCGCCGGCGTCCGCTTCTTCGGTCTCGCCCGGGCCCTGCTGCGCTGGCTGGAACGCATGACCGCGCACGACGCCGCGCTGCGGCAGGCCACCGACCTGCGGGTGCGGGTCTGGCGGGCGCTCGCCGCGCGGGGCCTGGCCGCCGACCGCACGCCGGGATCGGCCCTGGCCCGCGTGGTGGCTGACGTCGGCGTGGTCCAGGACCTCACCGTCCGGGTCCGCCCGCCACTGCTGGTCGCCGCGGTCGTGCCCGCGGTCACCGTCGCGGTGCTCGCGCTGATCCACCCGGCCGCCGCGGTCGTGGTCGCCGCCGTGCTGGCCGCCACGGTAGGCGCCGTCCTGCTCGCCCACCGCGGCCTCGACGCCGGCGCCGCCCGCGCGGAGAGCGCCCTGCGGGTCGCGGCGCTGCGCGAGACCAGCACGGTGCTCGAGGGGCTGCCCGACCTGCGGGCGCACGGGCTGGCCGCCCGGGCCGCGGCGGAGCTCGGGGCGTCGGCCGCCCGGCAGGCAGCCCGCGCCGGCACCCGCGACCGGGCCGCCGCGCTCGGCAACGGCCTGGTGGTGCTGGGCACGGGCCTCGCCGCGGTGCTCGGCACCGCCGCGGCCTGGGCGGGCGGCCTCTCCGGCCCCGCGCTGGCGGCGGTCGCGCTGGCTCCGCTGGCCCTCGCCGAGCCGCTGTCCGGTCTGGTCGCCGCCCTGCAGCGGCGCGGCGCGCTCGCCGACGCGCGGGCCCGCCTCGACGCCGTCCTCACCGCCCCGGTCGCCGCCGACCCCGCCGACCCGGTGCCCGCGCCGGCCGGCATCTCCTCGCTGCGCACCGAGGGCCTCGTCGCCGGCTGGCCCGGCCGGGCCGACGTGCTGCACGGCGTCGACGCCGAGGCCGAGGCCGAGGCCGAGGCCGAGGCCGGCGCGGGCTGGCTGGTCGTGCGCGGGCCGTCGGGCAGCGGCAAGTCGACGTTCCTGGCCGTGCTGATGGCGGCGCTGCGCCCCCGCGCCGGGAGCTATCTGGTCGACGGCGTGCCCACCGAGCGGCTGACCGGCGAGGCCCTGCGCAACCGCATGGCCTGGCTGCCGCAGGAGGCGCACGTGTTCGCCTCCACCATCCGGGCCAACCTCGCGCTGGCCGCCCCACGCGGGGAGCTCGCCGGCCCGGCCGGGGAGGCACGCATGCTGGCCGCCCTGACCGCCACCGGGCTGAGCGGGCTGCTCGCCACGCTCCCCGACGGCCTGGACACCCCGGTCGGGGCCGGAGGCACGGCGCTGTCCGGCGGCGAGCGCAGACGGCTGGCCGCCGCGCGGGCGCTGCTGGCGGACCGGGACGTCGTGCTGCTCGACGAGCCGACCGCGCACCTCGACGCCCCGACCGCCGCGGCGCTGGTGCGCGACCTGCGGGCGGCGCTGGCCGGGCGGGTGGTCGTCTGCGTGACGCACGACGAGCTGGAGAGCGCCGGCGACACCGTCGTCCGGCTCGGCGAGACGGCGACCCGCACGCCCGCCTGAGGCCGGTCAGCCGTTGGGGACCTCCACCGGGATCTCCGGCCCGAGGCGGGCGCCCCGCAGCAGCTGGAGGTCGTCGCCGGACCAGAAGCTCCCGGGGTCGTAGGCGTTGGCCGGTCGGTCGGCGGGGAGCAGCCCCATCGCCGTGTACGTCGCCGCGACGAGCTCGGCGCAGTAGACCGTCTCGGTGCTGGTGCCCCGGCGGAGCCGGCCGTTGATCCAGCCCCCGGCCAGCCGCCGGGTCGTCGGGAAGGGCCGGCCGTCCATGCGGGCGATCGTGCGCAGGACGGCGTCCTCCATGGCCGGGGTCACCCCGCCGTCGTCGGACGGCCCGACCAGCTGCCGCAGCCACGCCCGCTGGCCGTACTTCACCCGCCAGGTGACCACGGCGTCGCGCAGGTCGTGCAGCTGGACCCCGCGCTGGTGCTTGCCCGTCCAGACGTCGGGCAGCGACCGGCCGAGCTCGGCGTGCCACAGCAGCGGGGGCAGGTCCTCCAGCACCACCGCCATCCCGACGTGGTTCACCGGGGCGTTGGTCAGCGTCTGGATGGCCCGGTCGGCGACGGACGCGCCGCGGAAGATCCACACGTCGCCGGTGCGGGTGAGGTCGACCGCCTCGTCCAGTGTCAGCGTCGGCACGGCGCTACCGTACGGACGTGCGCCTCTGGAAGCTGCTCGGCCTGGCCGGCCTGGCCGGGGTCACCGCCGGCGGTGTCGTGCTCGCCCGCGACGAGCGGCAGCGCCGCGCCTACACCCCCGACGACGTGCGCGCCCGCCTGCACGAGCGCGCGGCGGCGGCCCCGGAACCGGAGGAACCGGCCCCGGCGACCGCCGCCGAGCTCACCGCGGGCCGGACCCACCGGCTGGCCCGGGTCCTGCGCCGCCGCTGAGCGACCGGCCCTGAGCGACCGGCCCTGAGCGACCGGCCCTCAGCCGGCGCCGTCGGCCTCCGCCGCCTTGACGGCCAGCACCTGGCACTCGGCGTCCAGCAGGATCCGCTGGGCGTCGCTGCCGAAGATCAGCTTCCCGGTCGGCGACCGACGGCGGAGCCCGATGACGATCAGCGAGGCGCCGAGCCGGTGCGCCGCCGCGACCACCTCCTCGGCGCCGTCGCGTCCTCCCACGCGCTGCTCGAGCTCGAAGGGGACGCCGGACTCCTCCAGCACCCGCCGCACCTCGGCCAGGTCCTCGGCGGTCGCGTAGGACGGGTCGACGTAGGCGTCCCCCCGCGACGTGTTGAGCACGTGCAGCGGCTGGTTGCGCAGGTCCGCCTCCTCGACCGCGGCCCGCAGCGCTGCACGCCCCTCCGGCTTGGGCACGTATCCGACCACGATGGTCACGAGCGGGTCCCTTCTGACGTCACGGGTTCGGACCGGGCCTCGCCGAGCTCCGCCTCGACCCGCGCCTGCCGGCGCTTGATGTACACGCCGGCGGCCAGGAAGACGAGGAGCAGGGTGTAGACCATCGCGGCGAACGGGCTGGTGATCAGCGCGCTCGGGTCGCCCTGGCTGATCGCCAGGGTCCGCCGCAGCTGCTCCTCGGCGATCGGCCCCAGGATGAGACCGACGACGGCCGGCGCGACGGGGAAGCCGAACTGCCGCATGCCCCAGCCGAGGACGCCCACCGCGAACAGCAGGATCATGTCGGCGGTCGAGGCGCCCACCGCGTAGCTGCCGAGCGCGGCGAACGTGAGGATGCCGGCGTACAGGTACGGGCGCGGGATCTGCAGCAGCTTCACCCAGACCCCGACCAGCGGCAGGTTCAGCACCAGCAGCAGCAGGTTGCCGATGTAGAGGCTGGCGATCAGCGTCCAGACCAGCGACGCCTCCTGCTCGAAGAGCAGCGGGCCGGGCTGGATGCCGTAGCTCTGGAAGGCCACGATGATGATCGCGGCAGTCGCGGAGGTCGGCAGGCCGAGGGTCAGCAGCGGCACCAGCACGCCGGCGGCCGCGGCATTGTTCGCCGACTCCGGGCCGGCCACGCCCTCGATCGCGCCGTGGCCGAACTCCTCCTTCCGCTTCGACAGCTTCCGCTCCATGGAGTAGGAGAGGAACGTCGCGACGTCCGCGCCACCGGCCGGGATGGTCCCGATGGGGAACCCGACCGCAGCACCCCGCAGCCACGGCTTCCACGAGCGCCGGAGGTCCTCGCGGTTCATCCAGCTGCCGCCGATGGGCACCAGGGGCAGTGGGCCCCTCCGCATCCGGGAGGCGACGTAGAGCGCCTCACCGACGGCGAAGATGCCGACCGCCACCACGACGACGTCGATGCCGTCGGCCAGCGCCGGCAGCCCGAAGGTGAAGCGCTGCTGCCCGGTGAGCGAGTCGGTGCCGACCATCGCCAGGAGCAGCCCGACCGCCAGGGCGGCGATCCCGCGCGCCGGCGAGGCGCCGAACATCGCGGCCACGGTGAGGAAGGCCAGCACCGTGAGCGCCACGAAGTCCTGCGGGCCGAGCTGGACGGCGAGGCCGGCCACCACGGGCGCCAGGAAGGTCAGCGCGATCGTGGCGATGGTGCCCGCGACGAACGAGCCGATCGCCGCCGTCGCCAGCGCCGATGCCCCCCGCCCCGCCCGGGCCATCGCGTTGCCCTCCAGCGCGGTGACGATGGACGCCGCCTCGCCGGGGGTGTTCAGCAGGATCGACGTCGTCGACCCGCCGTACATGCCGCCGTAGTAGATGCCGGCGAACAGGATCAGGGCGGCGGCGGGCTCCAGGCTGTAGGTCAGCGGCAGCAGCAGGGCCACGGTCATGGCCGGGCCGATGCCCGGGAGCACGCCGACGGCGGTGCCCACCGTGACGCCGAGCAGCGCGTACAGCAGGTAGAGCGGCTGCAGGACGGCCGCGAAGCCGTCCATCAGGAGGCCGATGTCACCCAAAGAAGGGCACCCCCTCCAGCGGCCCCGCGGGCAGGAAGAGCCCGAGGACCTGCACGAACAGCACGTGGATGGCGACGTTGAGCACGGCGCCGACGACGGCGGCGCGCACGACGCGGGCGCCGAGGGCCCACGCCGTGCCGGCGAACAGCAGGGTGGCGGCGATGGGCCAGCCGAGCGGCTCGATCAGCAGCACCAGCGCCGCGAACGAGGCGACCAGCTTGGCCACGGTGACCCAGTCGGTGCGGGCGCTCGCGTCGACGTCCTCACCCTCCTCGGCGTGCCCGTGCTGCCCGCGCGCCAGGCTGACCGCGAGCGCCAGGGACGCGCCGATCAGCAGCACGCCGACCGCGTACGGGAAGGCCCGCGGCCCCAGCACGTTGGCCGAGCCGGGAACGGTGATCGACGTCGTCTCCACGAGGGTGAACACCCCCACGGCGAACAACCCCGCGGTGATGGCGGCCTCGCCCCAGGACCAGGTCCGGGAGCGACCGCCCCGCTCCGGCGCCGCTCCCCCGGAGGAGGCGGCGGCGCCGGAGCCGGAGGCGGTGCTCACTGGACGAGCCCGATGTCCTCCAGCACGCCACGGACGCGCTGGCGCTCCTCGGCCAGGAATGCCTCGAACTCGTCACCGGCGAGGTAGGCGTCGGACCAGCCGCGCTCCTCGATCTCGCTCTGCCATGCCTCGGACTCCTGCATCTCCGCCACCAGGGCGAGCAGTCGCTCGCGCGCCTCGTCCGAGATGTCGGGCGGACCGACGACACCGCGCCAGTTGGTCAGCTCCACGTCGTACCCGGCCTCGGTGAGGGTGGGCGCGTCGATGCCCTCGACGGGCTCCGCGCCGGTCACCGCCAGGGCCCGCAGCTCCCCCGCCTCGATCTGCTGGGCGTACTCGCCGACGCCGGAGATGCCGGCGTCCACCTGGCCGCCGAGGAGGGCGGCCAGCGACTCGCCGCCGCCGGAGAACGCCACGTAGTTGAGGTCCTCGATCGGCAGGTCCGCGGCCTGGAAGAGCAGCCCTGCCGCGATGTGGTCGGTGCCGCCGGCCGAGCCACCGGCGATCGAGACGCCACGACCCTCGGTGCGGACGTCCTCGACCAGGTCGTCGACGCTCTGGTACGGCGAGGCAGCGGGGACGACGATGATCTCGTCCTCGGTGGTCAGCCGGGCGATCGGCGTGACGTCGTCGAGGGTGGCCTGCGACTGGTTGGTCTCGACGGCGCCGACCATGACCAGCCCCATCACCATGAGGAAGTCCTCGCTGCGCTCGTTGGCGAGCTCGGCGAGGCCGACCGTGCCGCCGGCGCCGCCGACGTTCGTCACGCGGGTGCTGCCGACCAGCTGCTCCTCCTCGAGCGCCGCCGCGATGGCCCGGGCGGTCTGGTCCCACCCCCCGCCGGGGTCGGCCGGTGCCATGACCGCGAGCCGGTTGATCCGGTCGGCGCCGCCTCCCGAGCCGCCACTGCCGCCCTCGCTGCCGCAGCCGGTCAGGCCGACCGCCAGGGCGGCCGCGGCCGCGACGGATGCCGAACGCACGCGCCGGCGGACCGGCCGGTGGACCGCTCGATGGGTGACTGTCATGGAGGACCTCCTCGTCCCGGAGCCGGACGGCTCGTGGTGCGCCGGACGCTAGGAGCGCCGGGACGGCGGGAGAATCCTGCGGTCGTACCGGTCGTATTGGTCGTTGTGGTCGCAGTCACATCCGACCTGCGGGCAGCGACAATGACCCGGTGCGCCGGACCATGACCCTGGGAGCCCAGCTCCTGCTGCTGCAGGTGGGCATCGTGCTCGTGACGTTGCTGCTCGCCGGCGCCGTCGCCATCCACCACCAGCAGGAGCAGATCCGGGACGCCTACCGGCAGCAGGTGCTCACCGTCGCCAACAGCACCGCGCGGCTGCCGAGCGTGGTGGACGCCTACGGCACCGCTGACCCGAGCGAGACGCTGCAACCCCTGGCGGAGCTCATCCGGGAGGCCTCGGCGGTCACCTTCGTCGTCATCACGGACGCGAGCGGCATCCGGCACTCCCACCCCGATCCCGACCGGATCGGTCAGCGCGTATCGACCGATCCGAGCACCACCCTGGCCGGTGAGGTCTTCGTCGGCACCGAGACCGGCACGCTCGGGGAGTCGCTGCGCGCCAAGGTGCCGGTGCGCGGCCCGGACGGCGCGGTCATCGGTGCGGTGTCGGTCGGCATCCTGGAACGCGAACTCGCCGCCGAGTTCGGCCGCGAGGCCCCCGCCCTCGTGGCCTGGCTCGGCGGCGCCGCGCTCGTCGGCGCCCTGGGGTCGGTGCTCGTCGTCCGGCTGCTTCGCCGCCGCATCTTCGGCCTCGAACCGGAGGAGATCGCCCGGTTGCTCGAGACCCGCGAGGCGATGCTGCACGGCATCCGCGAGGGGCTGGTGGCGGTCGACCAGAAGGGGCGGGTGGTCCTGGTCAACGATGAGGCGTCGCGGCTGCTCGACCTCCCGCCGGACGCCGTCGGCCGCCCGGCCGCCGAGGTCCTCGACACCGCCATGCTCCCGCTCGTGCTCGGTGACCGGCCGGTCACCGACGAGCTGGTGCTCTCCGGCGAGCGGCTGCTGGTCGCCAACCGCACGGCCGCCGTCGTCGGTGGCCGCCGGATCGCCGAGGTGCTCACCCTGCGCGACCGCACCGAGCTGTTCAGCGCGATGCGCGAGCTCGACGGCCAGCGCAACCTCACCAACACGCTGCGGGCCCAGGCACACGAGTTCAGCAACCAGCTGCACGTCGTCCAGGGGCTGATCGAGCTCGACCGGCGGGACGACGCCGTCTCCTTCATCGAGCGCATCGGCGGGGGCCGGCTGCTCGGCGGGGCGCCGCTGACCGACGTCGCCGACCCCGGCGTGACCGCGCTTCTCCTGGCCAAGGCCGCAGTGGCGCGCGAGCAGGGCGTCCGGCTGGTGCTGGGCGCCGGCAGCCGGCTGCCGGCCGGGCTCGGCGACGACGTCGTGACGGTGGTCGGCAACCTCGTCGACAACGCGGTCGACGCCGCCGGCCACGGTGGCGAAGTGCACGTGTTCGTGCGCCAGGACGACGACGGCACCGTGCTGGTGCAGGTCGACGACGACGGGCCGGGCGTCGCGCCGGCCGACCGGGACCGGGTCTTCGACGTGGGCGTGACCACGAAGGGCCGGCCGGACGGCAACCACGGCCGCGGCATCGGCCTGGCCCTCGTCGCCCGCATCGCGGCCCGCCGGGGCGGCACGGCGACGGTCACCGACTCCCCCGCCGGCGGCGCCCGGGTCACCGTGCGGCTGCCCGGGTCGCGGCAGCCCGCGCCGGACGCGCTGGTCGCCCCGTGACCGGCGCCGGCCCGGTGCGCGTGCTCGTGGTCGACGACGACTTCGCCGTCGCCTCGGTGCACCGCGGGTACGTCGAGTCGCTGGCCGGGTTCGAGGTGGTGGGCGAGGTGCACCGCGGGACCCAGGCGGTGGAGGCGGTGCGCGTCCTGCGGCCGGACCTGGTGCTGCTCGACGTCTACCTGCCCGACATCTCCGGCCTGGAGGTGCTGCGGCGGATCCGCTCGACGCCCGGACCGCAGCCCGACGTCCTGGCGATCACCGCCGCACGGGAGGTCGACACCGTCCGGCAGGCGATGACCGGCGGCGTCGTGGACTACCTGGTGAAGCCCTTTTCCCTGGCGACGTTCCGGGAGCGGCTGGAGCTCTACCGCGCCCACCGCACCGATGTGCTGCGGCGCAGCGGCGACACCGGAGGCCTGGAGCAGAGCGACGTCGACCGGCTGCTGGCCGGCCGGCGCCGCGGCGGTGGCGCGGGGTCGGTCACCGACCTGCCGAAGGGTCTCTCACCGAGGACCCTCGAAGCCGTGGCGCGCACGCTGCGCAGCGACCCCACCCGGGACCTGTCCGCCGGGGAGGTGGCCGAACGCTGCGGCCTCGCCCGCGTCAGCGCCCGCCGGTACCTCGAGCACCTGGAGCGCACCGGCCGGGCCGCGGTCTTCCCGCGGTACGGCGGCACCGGGCGGCCGGAGAACGGCTACCGGTGGGTGGACTGAGCGGCGTCAGCCGGTCAGCATCGGCCCCTCGTCCTTGAGCGCCACTCCGGAGGCCCCCAGTTCCCTGGCCGCCGTCAGCAGCCGGACGACGACGTCGGCCGCCTCCGCGTAACCGAGCCCGTGCGGGGGCCGGACGTTGGAGACGCAGTTGCGCTCGGAGTCCGCCCGGCCCGGCCGCGGGTCCCAGGTGAGGTAGATGCCGAGCGAGTCGGCCGAGGAGAGACCGGGCCGCTCCCCGATGAGGACCACGACCACCCGCGCCCCGAGCGCCGCCCCGATCTGGTCGCCGAGGGCCACCCGCGCCTGGGCGGCGAGCACGACCGGGCCGACCGACCAGTCGACCAGCCGGTCCAGCAGCGCGGTCGCCAGGGCCGGCCCGTGCTCGTGCACCGCCCGCGGCGAGAGCCCGTCGGCGAGCACCAGCGCCACGTCGGCGTGCGCGCGGGGCAGGGTCGTCCCGGGGGCCAGCCGCCGGCCGAGGTCGGGTCGTTGCAGGTACTCGGCGCGGTCCGCGGCGGCCGAGTGGACCTCGAGCACCGGCAGCCCGCCGAACCCGGCACGCACGACGGCGGGATCCAGGGCCGTGTGGACGGCGTCGCGCGCCACCGCGTGCGCCAGCCGGAACTCCAGCTCCCGCGCGGTGGGCAGGCCGTCGCCGGCGCGCCCCAGGGCGACCCGTGCCCGGGTCGCGCCGCGCAGCACCGCCCAGGGGTCGTTCCCGGCGATGCTCACGACTGCGCCGCCGCGAGCAGGGCCCTCGCCGCCGGGGCGTCGGCGGTCAGCGACCGCACCCGGCCGGCGTCGTCCAGCAGGTCCATCCGGGTCAGCCACGCCTCGAACTCCGGCGCCGGGCGCAGGCCGAGCACCTGCCGTGCGGTGAGCACGTCGGAGAACGACAGCGACTGGTAGTGCAGCATCACGTCGTCCGACCCCGGGACGGCGATCACGAACGAGCAGCCCGCCGCCCCCAGCAGCAGCGTCAGGGTGTCGGTGTCGTCGGCGTCCACCTCCGCGTGGTTGGTGTAGCAGACGTCGACCCCCATGGGCAGGCCGAGCAGCTTGCCGCAGCAGTGGTCCTCCAGCCCGGCCCGGATCACCTGCTTGCCGTCGTAGAGGTACTCCGGCCCGATGAACCCCACCACGGTGTTGACCAGCAGCGGCTCGAAGTGCCGGGCGACGGCGTAGGCCCGGCACTCCAGGGTCTGCTGGTCCACCGGCCGGCCGTCGACGCCGCGGTGGGCGTCGGCCGACAGCGCCGAGCCCTGGCCGGTCTCGAAGTAGGTGACGTTGCGCCCGACCGTGCCCCGGCCGAGCTCCAGCGCGCCCGCCCGGGCCTCGGCGAGCAGGTCGAGCGTGACACCGAACCCGCGGTTGGCCGCCTGCGTGCCGGCGACCGACTGGAACACCAGGTCCACCGGCGCACCCTTCTCCAGGGCCCGCAGCGTCGTCGTCACGTGCGCCAGCACGCACGACTGGGTGGGGATGTCGTACCGCTGGATGACCGCGTCCACCAGCTCCAGGAGCGCGATCGTCCGCCCCGGGGAGTCGGTGGCCGGGTTGATGCCGATCACCGCGTCACCCGAGCCCTGGAGCAGCCCGTCGACGATCGACGCGGTCACGCCCACCGGGTCGTCGGTCGGGTGGTTGGGCTGCAGCCGCGAGGCCAGCCGCCCGGGGAGACCCAGCGTGCTGCGCAGCCCGGTCACCACCCGCGCCCGGCGGCCGACGGCGACCAGGTCGGCGTTGCGCATCAGCTTCGAGGTGGCCGCCACCATCTCCGGGGTGAGGCCGCGGGCCAGCCCGCTGATCGCCGCCTCGTCGCCGGCCGCGGCCCAGCCCAGCAGCCGGTCCCGGAACTCCCCCACGGTCAGGTCCGCCACCGGGGCGAAGGCGACCGGGTCGTGGGTGTCGAGGATCAGCCGGGTGACGTCGTCCTCGTCGTAGCCGACCACCTGCTCCTCCAGGAAGGTCGCCAGCGGCAGGTCGGCGAGCACCGTCTGGGCGGCGACCCGCTGTGCGGCCGACTCCGCCGCGCACCCGGCCAGCACGTCGCCCGAGCGGGCCGGCGTCGCCTTGGCGAGCAGGTCGGACAGCGACGGGAACTCGTACGTGTGCCCGCCCAGCGTCGTGCGGCGGACGGTCATCGCACCTCCTCCTCGGCGGCGGCGAGCAGCTCGAACTCCTCCTCGGGCGCCGACGCCACCAGGTGGTGGCGGCTGTAGAGGGCGAAGTAGCCGAGGAAGACCGCGTAGGCGGCCAGCGTCCAGAGGGCGGCGACCTCGTCGACCAGGAAGGTGGCGACGACGGCGGCCGCGGCCAGCACCAGGGCGACGCCGGTGGTGACCGTGCCACCCGGGGTGCGGTACGGGCGGGGCAGCTCGGGCTCCCGGCGGCGCAGCACGATGTGGCTGACCATCATCAGCACGTAGGAGACCGTGGCCCCGAAGACGGCCATGTTCAGCAGCATCGCGCCCTGGCCGGTCAGCGAGAGCGCGAAGCCGATGGCGCCGGGCACCAGCAGGGCGAGCACCGGGGCCCGGCGGCCGTTGGTCACCGACAGCGCCCGCGGCAGGTAGCCGGCCCGGGACAGCGCGAACGTCTGCCGCGAGTAGGCGTAGATGATCGAGAAGAAGCTGGCCACCAGGCCGACCAGCCCGGCGTAGTTGATCAGCGTCGTCAGCCAGCCGGCGGCCCCGGCGACCTGGAGCGCCTCCACCGGCGGGTTGCCGCTGGCCGACATGGTCTCCGCGCCTCCGGCGCCGGCGGTGAACACCAGCATCAGCACGGCGAGGACCAGCAGCACCCCCATGGCCGCGACGATGCCCCGGGGCATCGAGCGGGCCGGGTCGCGGGCCTCCTCGGCGGCCAGCGGCACGCACTCCACCGCGAGGAAGAACCAGATCGCGAACGGGAACGCCGCCCAGACGCCCATCAGCCCGAACGGCAGGAAGTCCGAGGCGCCGGCGGCGTCGGTGGGCGCGATGTCGAGCAGGTTGGCCGAGTCGAAGGCCGGGACGGCCCCGACCAGGTAGACGACCAGCCCGGCGACGGCGATCCCCGCGATCACCAGCATCACCCTCAGCGCCTCGCCGACCCCCATGAGGTGGATGCCGATGAACAGCGCGTAGGCGGCCAGGTAGACCCACCAGCCGTCGGTGATGCCGAACAGGCCGAGCGACTCCACGTACGCCCCGATGAAGGTGGCGATCGCCGCGGGGGCGATCGCGTACTCGATGAGCACCGCGACCCCGGTGGCGTACCCACCCCAGGGCCCCAGCGCGCGCCGGGCGAAGGTGTAGCCGCCCCCGGCCGTCGGCAGCGCCGACCCGAGTTCGGCCAGGCCGAACACCATCGCCGAGTACATGATCGCCATGAGGACGACGGCGATCAGCAGGCCCCCGAAGCCGCCCTCGGCCAGGCCGAAGTTCCAGCCCGCGTAGTCACCGGAGATGACCGCCGCGACCCCCAGCCCGGCCAGCAGCACCCACCCGGCGGTCCCGGTCCGCAGCTGCCGTTTCTGGTGGTAGCCGGCATCGACCGTCTCGGCCTCCACCCCGTGACGGTGGACCGGCCGGCCTGGACGTACTCGGGGTTCCGCGGTCATGCGCCGGCCTTCCGGTGAGCCCCCGCAGGTCGGGTGGGGTCAGCCTGGCCCCGCCCGGCCGCACGGGCAATGCCTTGCGACAGGACGGAACACGCTGTTCACACGGCCGCTCCCTACCTGCGCCGCCGTCCACGGTGCCGGCAACCCGCGTGATCACGGGCAGCCGGGGGTATGACCGCAGCTCCGACCTCTCCCAGGGAGTCCTCATGGCCCGTCACACCCTGTCCCGCTCGCTGCACGACCTCGGCCTCTCCGCCTGGTTCGGTGGCACGCTCGCCAACGCCGTCGCCCTGAACGCGGCCGCCGGGGAGGCGGGGAGCGCCCCCGCCACCGGCCGGGTGGCCAACGCCGGCTGGGACCGCTGGACGCCGGTCAACGCCCTGGCCATCGGCGCCCACCTGATCGGCAGCGTGGGTCAGCTGCGGGCGGACAGGGAGCGGGTCGCGCAGCAGGAGGGCGTGGCCTCCATGTCGGGGATCAAGACCCTGCTCACCGTCGCAGCCCTGGGCGCGACGGCGTACAGCCGGGTCCTCGGCCAGCGGGTGTCGGCCGCAGGGTCGGTGCCGTCGCGGTCCGGGACCCGGCCGAGCAAGCGCACCAAGGCGGCCCGCGCCGACGTCGCCGCCGCCCAGCAGCAGCTGGACACCCTGCAGTGGGTCATCCCCGCCCTGACCGGCGCGCTCGTCGCGGTCACCTCGTACGCGGGTGAGCAACAGCGCCCCAGCGAGGTGGCCAAGGGCGTCGCCGGTCGGTGAGCAGGCGCTGACCCGGCCGGGCGACCCGCCCGGTGCTCCGGGTCCCGGGGCCGACGCCGCACGGCGCGGGGGGCCTGACCCGTTCGGGCGGGCCCCTCCCGGCGCGCGGTGCCCGGCTGCGGGCTCACCCCGTCGAGCGCGGCGGCTGAGTGCGGTCGAGCCAGCTGACGGCCAGCACGTGCGGCAGCGTCAGCGCCGCCAGCAGCGGCAGGCCCGTGGCGACGAGTCCGCGCCAGCCGTTCGCCCAGGACCAGAGGGCGGCGAGCGCCAGCAGGACGGCGGCGGTCGGCGGGCCTGCCGCCAGGGCGAACCGGCGCAGCGGCAGGACCAGCCGTCCCGCGACCAGATCGGGGCCGCTCGCCGGGTCCTCGGCCATCACGCGCGCCACGTGCCGCAGGGAGTGCCAGGCCCCGAAGTAGACACCGAAGGCGGCCAACGGCGGGACCACGAGGACCACCGCCGCCAGGAGGCCGACCTCCCCCGCCTCCAGCCACCGGCGGCGGCGGGCCAGGACGAACGCGAGCACTCCCCCCGCGCCGAGGAGCACCGCGACGGCTGCCGTCGCGACTCCGGGCGGTACGCCGCCCCAGCCCGGGGCCACGGCCTCGGTGAGCGCGCCGGTGTCGCTGCCGGGAACGCCCAGGCCGCGGAGCAGGGGCACCAGCAGCACGAGGCTCCCGAGGACGAGCGACGCCGCCGGCCGCGGCCGCACGGGGCGACCGGCGCGCAGATCGGCGAAGGCGGTCTCGCCGGTGCCGAAGTGCCATGCCGAGACCAGGACGAAGATCAGCAGCGCCGGGCCGGGCGCGGCGGTGAAGGCTCCGTAGGCCCCGGCGGCCAGAGCGGCGTACGCGGCCCCGAAGACGGCGAGCCGGGTCGGCCGCCAGCCGAACCGCCACGCGGGTAGGAGGTGATCGACGGCCCCGTGCGGCAGCCCCAGGAGCAGTCCGGCGACCAGCACCGCCGCCGAACCGGTGGCTCCCCAACCACCGGGGACGGCGACCTCGACCGCCAGGGCCGCCCCGGCCCCCACGCACGACCACCGGGTGGCGGCCCGGGCGGGAGCCCCGAACGGGGCCACGGGGGCGCGCCCGGTCGCCGAGGCGGCGACGCCCCCGGACACGCCGTCAGCCGCGGGCCGGGCGGACGTCCTCGCCCCGGGCCCGGCCGATCACCGCCGTCGAGATGCGGGTGAGCTCCGGGAGCACGGCGTCGCTCTTGTGCACGTTGCTCGACCACACCGGCTCGGTGTGGGTGTCGACGCCGGCGACGACGTCCTCGGCGGTCCGGAGCTTGGCGACCTTGTGGATCAGCACGCCGAAGCCGACCTTGGCCACGACGTCGGTCACCGAGTAGCCGACCTGCATGGCGGTGAGCCAGGCCGGGGTGACGTCGACGAAGACCGGGACCGAGTAGATCAGCGGGTAGATGCCGAAGCTGCCGAGCAGGACGATCGTCGCGTTGCGGAGGGTGGTGGCGGCCTCCGTGCCCATGGTCGGCAGGGACGCCCGGACCGCCCCGATCAGCGCGACGTAGAGGTAGACGAGGAAGACCGTGCTGATCAGCCCCCACACCACCAGGGCCGTGGTGTCGCGGCCCTGGGCGACCACTTGGGAGCCCATGTACCCGGTGACGATCATGAGGAAGGCGGCGGCCATGGTCGAGAAGCGCAGGTTGCGCGCCCTGGCGCCGGCGAGCGAGCACACCGCCAGCAGCTCCACCATCAGCAGCGGCACGGTGATCGACCAGTCGATGTAGCGGCTGCTGATCGTGTGCAGCGCCTCCGGGTTCGGCACGTACACGCCGCCCTGCAGCGTGAAACCGGCGTCCCACTTGCTGACCATGCGGGCGTAGGCGAGGGCCGCGACCGCCGCGAGGCAGAAGCCGGCGTAGGCCGAGGGGCGGTACCGCGCCGACACCTCCTCCCGGCTGGTCAGTGCGTAGAGGAAGTAGGCGAACAGCGCGAACCCCGCGCCGAGGAGCGCCAGCTGGACGACGTCGTAGAGGCCCGGGGGCATCGTCTGCAGTTCGGGAGCGGGGGTCTCCATGCGCACTCCTGGATGTCGCGCGACGGCGACTCCCGGACCGGGCCGCCGCTTTCCGCCCGGTGCCGGGACGGTGCCGGGCCCCTACCCGCACCGGCCGTCCGCAACCGGGCGGCGGACGACCCGGGGGGCGACGGCTCAGATGCTGCGCCAGCGGCCCTCGACCGCGTTGCCCTCGGGCCGGGACCGGAAGACGTTCCCCTCGGTGGGCTCCGTCCCGTCCCCGGCCAGCGCCAGCCGCCGCAGCAGCGGCTCGACCAGCACGTCGTAGACCCCCGGTAGCAGCCGGAAGCCTGCCGTGACGACGTGGTTGAGCGCCCCCGCCTGCACGACCCGGCGTGGCCGGTCGAGGGTGGACAGGACCCGGCGGGCCACCCGCTGCGGCGAGTAGACCGGCGGCGGGGGCCGCCCGGTGCTGCCCGCCCATGTCGCGCCCTGGGAGTAGATGGGAGTGTTCACGCCGCCGGGCTGGACGATGGAGACGGAGATCCCCGGCTCGTCCCGGGTCTCCTGCTGCAGCACGCGGGCGAGCGCCAGCTGACCCCACTTGGCGACGGCGTAGCTGCCCATGACCGGCGTCGTCACGTTCCCCAGCAGGGAGTTGACGACGACGAGGTGGCCTGCGCCCTGCCGCCGGAAGACCGGCAGGACGTGCCGCGCGATCGTGGCCGTGCCGTGCAGCGAGGTGTCGACGACCCGCTCGAAGACCGCCTTCGGCACGTCCTCGATGCGCCCGTAGGCCATCACCTGGGCGGAGTGCACGACGACGTCGAGGTGGCCGAGTTCGCGCAACGCGCCATCGACCACCGCGGCGATCGCCGCCTCGTCCAGCACGTCGGCCGGGCAGACCAGGACCGCGGCGGCGCCGGCGGCACGGAGCTCATCGGCCGTCTCCTCCAGCGACGACCGGCCGCGCGCCACCAGCACCAGTCGCGCACCGCGGCCGGCCAGCTGTACGGCCGTCGCCCGGCCGATGCCGCTGGACGCGCCGGTGATGAGCACGCTGACCGGTGCTCCGCCGGAGTCGGGGATCGGCACGGAGGTCTCCTCGCTGGGGGTGAGTCCGGCGCTGCGGGCACCGCTTGTCCACAACCGACTACCCGACCGGCCCGGCGGTCATGCGGTGCGCCGGTCCAGCTCGGCCAGCAGCCAGCCCGGCCCGCTGACGTCGACGCCGTCGGGCAGGCGGGCGCGCAGCCCCCGGTCGGCGGTGACCACCAGCACCTCGCGCCCGTCGCCGGCCAGCTCGGGTACGACGTCGGCGAGCGCGTCGTCCCCGCTCCCCCGAGCGCGCACCACCCGGACCCCGTCGGGCGCAAGAACGTCCCGGGCCTGCCCCTCCACGACGGCCACCACGTCGGTGCAGGTCAGCTCCTGCCCGCCGGGCCCGGGCACGGTCTGCCCGGCCAGCTCGGCGAGGCGGTCCAGGAAGCGGCCGGCCGCTCCCACCCGGTCCCGCCACCAGCCGTCGGGACGGGCGCCGACCACGTTGGCGACGTCCACCACCAGCACTGCCATCTCGTCCTCCCTCCGTGGGCGCCGCACGAGGCGTGCTCGCGGCCCGTCCCGTGCGTCTCGCCGGGCCCTACGCTCCCGGCATGTGCCGGAACATCCGCCCGCTGGCGAACTTCGCGCCGCCGGCGGCCGACGAGGAGATCCACGCCGCCGCGCTGCAGTACGTGCGCAAGATCAGTGGCACGACCAAGCCGTCGCGCGCGAACGCCGAGGTGTTCGAGCGGGCGGTGGCGGAGGTGGCCGCGGCCTCGGCCCGGCTCCTCGACGCCCTGGTCACCACCGCCCCGCCCAAGGACCGCGAGGCGGAGGCAGCCAAGGCGCGGGCCCGGGCCGCCGCCCGCTACGGCGGCTGACCACTCGGCACGGCGTTCCCGGCCATCGGGAACGCCGTGCCGCGCCCGGTCGCCCATCGGGCGGGCCGGTCAGTTCTCCGACGCCGGGCCGACGTCGTGCGGGTCGGGGGTGCGGAAGGTCGGGTCGTCCGGCGGGTCGACGTCGTCACTCCCGGCCGCCGCCGCGGGACGGTCGGTCTCCGGCGAGCGGTCGGGTTCCTCCCCGCCCTCCCCGAACCCGTCGGCGGGCGGGGGGGCGCCGGCTCCCGGGTCCGCGGCGGGGATGCCTTCGTCGGGTTGGCCGAGGTTGGGTTCCAGCGGGCTCCACATCGACATGCCGGTCCCCTACCCCGGCTCGGCGCCTTACTCCCCTCCGATCGCCGCCCGGCTGCCTGGGCTAGAAACGTCGGCATGAGCTCCGCCGGGACGTCCGTCCCCGAACCCCTGCTGCGCCGCGCTCGGTTCGCCGCGCTCACGCCCTTCGAGGTCTACGCCCTGTGCCGGCTGCGCGTCGACGTCTTCGTGGTCGAGCAGGAGTGCCCCTACCCCGAGCTCGACGGGCGCGACGTCGAGCCGGCCACCGAGCACCTCTGGTTCGAGGAGGGCGGTCAGGTGCTGGCGACCATCCGCGTCCTGGACGACGGCGCCACGCGCGCCATCGGCCGGGTGGCCACCGTGGCGACGGCGCGCGGGCGGGGGTTGGCCGGGCGGCTGATCGAGCAGGCGCTGGCCGATCACGGGCACGGCCCGCTCACCCTCGGCGCGCAGGCCCACCTGGAGCAGTGGTACGGGCGGTTCGGCTTCCGCCGGAGCGGTCCGGGCTACCTCGAGGACGGCATCCCGCACGTCCCGATGCGCCGAGAGCCGGTCGGCGCCGCGTCGGGAGCGGAGTGATCGGGTCCCAGTTCCCGGCGATCCGGTCAGGGTCGCCTAACCTGCACGGGTGACGACGGTGGCGGAGCGGCCGGCTCCACCCCCCGGCCTCGCGCCGGCGTCGCGCTGGTCACCCGCGGAGCTGCTGCCCGCCGGCCTCGTCGCGGTCCTCGGCGGGTGGCTGCTGAGCGCCGGCCACGGCCTGTGGTTCGACGAGCTGTTCACCGCCGAGGTGGCGCGCCTGCCGTTGCGCGAGATCCTCACCGCGATCGTCACCGGCGAGGGCACCGCCGGCTACCTGGCCGGCGTCCCACCGTCGTACAACGCGCCCTACTACCTGGTCGTGCACGTCTGGATGTCCCTCCCGGGTCTCGGCGGGGACGTCTCGCTGAGGCTCCTGTCCCTGCTGGCGACCGCAGGCGGGCTGACTCTGATCACCCGCGCCGTCTCACGCCTGGCCGGTCGACCCACCGGAGTGCTGGGCGGGCTGGTCCTCGCGACCACCCCGCTGGTGCTCGAGCAGTCGGTGGAGGCCCGCAGCTACGGGCTGGCCGTCCTGGCCACCGGCGCCGCGGCGCTCGGACTGGTCCGCTGGCTCCAGGAGGCACCACGGGGCCTGCTGCTCTTCGGTCTCGCCGGCGCCGGCATGGGTCTGGCCCACTGGTACGCCGTCACGGTGCTCACCGCCTTCGTCGTCGCGGCGGTGCTGCTACGGCGGCGGAGTGCCCTGCCCCTCGTGCTCACCGGGGCGCTGGCCGCCCTGCCGGCCGTGGGCTTCGTGGGGCTGGCCCTGCTGAACGGGACGGGGGCGCGCAACGCCGAGCACCTGCGCGACACCGACGGCCGGTTGGTCGCGCTAGCAGCGGAGGCCTGGGCCGGCGGGCGCACGCCGTTCCTCTGGCTCACTCTGGGGCTGGCGCTCCTCGGCGCCGCCCGCGCGACCGGCGTCCGGGTCGTCGGCGCCTGCTGGGTCCTCGTCCCGCTGGCGCTGCTGGTCGCTGCGGAGCTGGTGCGGCCGGTGTTCCTGCCCCGGTACCTGCTGGCCGGGCTGCTGGGGCTGGGGGTGCTCGCGGCGGCCGGGGCCATGGCGCTGCCGCGGCCGGCGCGCGTCCCGGTGGCGGCGCTGCTGCTCGGCTGCTCCCTCCTCGCTTCCGCACCACTGGCCGACCGCGGCCCGCGCGAGCGCGCGGACGAGGTGGTGGCGCTGCTGGCCGAGCTGCACGAGCCGAGCGAGCCGATCGTCGCCGCGGACCAGCGTTCGGCCACCGGTCTCGACCACTACGTACGTACGCTCGCCCCGCAGCTGCGCCCCGACGTCGTCCTGCCGCCCGACGACGCACCGTCCGGGGAGGACCGGGTATGGCTGGTCCGCCGGCTCCTCGGCGGCCTGCCGGAACCCACCGACGACGATGCCGTCCTGCAGGAGGCGGGCATGCGGATGAGCCGCCAGTACGACTTCCCCGCCGAGAAGACCGACCTCGTCGTCCAGCTCTGGGTCCGGTGACCGCTCGCCGCTCAGCGGTGAGTGCGGGCCGCCCAGACCAACGACCGGGCAGATTGCCGTACGCGGGCCCCCGCTGTCCAGGCCGACCGGCCGACCGGACGCAGGGCCCGGGCCACCGGCACGCTGGTGACCGGCCGGCCCGAGCGACCGACGGCGAGCACCACGCTGGGCGCCCCGCGATCCCGCACGCCGCTCAGGACGGCGGCGCGCACGGTCGGCCCCAGGACGAGGAAGGCCCCGGCGTCGGGAGGGAGCCCGGTCAGGCTCCCGGCCACCCGCCGGTGCAGCGTGCCGGTGAGACGGCGCAGCGGCGACTCGTAGCGACCGCGCCGCCCGGCGAACACCGCCTCGACGTCACCCCGCGAGAGCCGCTCCAGCAGCAGCGGCACCGCCTCGGGCGGGTCCTGGAGGTCGGCGTCCATGCACACCCAGACGTCGGCGTGCGGCTCGTCGGCCAGCCCGCGGGTTAAGGCGGCGTGCTGCCCCCCGTTGACGGTGAGCACGGTGACCCCTATGCGGGCGTCCTCGCCGGCCAGGGCCTGCGCGACCGCCGCGCTGTCGTCCGGAGAAGCGTCGACGACGAGCCGCAGCCGCCACGGGTGGCCCTCGAGCGCCACGCCGAGCCGGCGGGCGAGCTCGACCAACGTCGCCTCGTTGCCGTACACCGGCACGATGACCGCGACCCGGCGCTCCGCTGCGGCGGAGGTGGTCATCCCGCCGCCCACGTGCGCGCCAGCCCCTCGGCGAGGTCGACCGTGGGCCTCCAGCCGAGCAGCTGCCGCGCACGCGAGGGGTCGCACACCCAGTCGGCGGTGTCCCAACCGCGGCCGGGGTGAGCGCCCGCAGCGGTCGCGATCGGCCGGCCGGTGACCCGCTCGGCGGTCGCCACCAGCTCCTCCGTGCTCGTCTGCACACCGGTGCCGATGTTGAGGACCGCCCCAGGTGGCAGCCGGTCGTCCACCGCGGCGCGCACGCAGGCGTCGACGACGTCGCCCACCCACACCCAGTCCCGCCTGCTCAGCCGGGCGGGCAGCGCGACGGTGCCGCCCTCACGGGCGGCAGCCATCACCACCGGCACCAATCGAGTGGGGTGGTCACCAGGCCCGTAGACCTGGAAGGCGCGGAGGACCGCGGCGCGCACACCACGTTCAGCTGCGGCCGCCTGCAGCAGCAGCGAGCCCGCCGCCTTGGTCGCGCCGAAGAAGCCCCGCGGCTCGAGGGCGGCGTCCTCGGCCAGCGGGTGGGGCGCCGCGGCGTACTCGGTGGACGACCCGAGCCGCACCACCGAGCGGCAGCGGTCGGGCAGGGCGTCGACCAGCCAGGGCGCGGTGTTGACCGCGGTGGTCGCGGCCCGCTCCTCACGGGTCGCCTTGGCGCGGCCCGCCGCGAGGGCGAAGACGACGTCCGGGTCGGCGGATCGCACGGCGGCGGCCCCGGCCCGGGGGTCGGCCAGGTCGACGTCCCTGCGGGTGAGACCCGTGACGTCCCAGCCATCCCGCTCCAGCCGGTGCACCAGGTGCCGGCCGACGAAACCGCCGGACCCGGTCACGAGCGCCCTCACGCCGGCTGCGGTACCGGTCCGGTCACGCCCGGACGCGACCCGTCGACGGCCGCGACGAAGGCCGCCCGCAACTCGGCGCACCGGGCCGCACCGGCCGCACGCAGGTCCTCCAGGGCCGCGAGCAGCAGAGGCACCTCGACGAAGGGGTCGCGGCCCGCCATGTCGGCGGTGAAGGCGCGGCGCAGGAACGTGAAGTCGGCGCCGGTGCGGAGCAACTCGGCGGCGAGCAGGTCGCCCGGCACCGGGAACCCCCGCCCCGGGAGCGTCAGACCCGCGACCCCGAAAGGGGTCTGCACATGCGCGCGGACGCCGTCGACGGTTCCGTCCACCAGTGGACGGAACAGCTCGGTGGACCCGCGGTCGATGCGCAGGTCGTTGAGCCCGACGTAGACCCGGGAGAGCGGCCGCTGCGCCAGCTCGGCCACCCGGTCCACGGCGTCCTGGGTCTCCACCAGGATGCCCACACCGCAGCGGCCGGCGACCAGGTCCACGGTCCGGTCGACCTCCTCCACGGTCCGCACCATGGGGAGGAGTACCTCGTCGGCGCCCCGCCGGACGGCCTCGTCGACCTCGCCCGCGGTCCAGGGCCCGTAGCCGTTGACCCGGCAGATCAGCCGCCCCGAGGTGGCGGCGCGCATCACGCTCAGGTCTTCGGCGGTGTCGGCGTTGATCTGGGTCCCCTCACCCGCCTGTCGTCGCAGCTTCCCGCGGCGCTCCCAGTCGACGACGATCCCGGCCGCGCCGGCGGCGACCACGGCGCCGCCCCACTGCGGCCGGGTGGTGAAGAGGAACAGGTCCATGGAAGGCAGCTTAGGCTCTCCTAACCGTCCTCCGCGCGCCCCCCGCGGCCGCGCCCCGTCAGCACGCCGGGTCGGGGACGGCGGCACGCGGAGCCGGTCCGGCGACCGGGAAGGTCAGCGCGGTGCCGGCCACCTCGATCGCGACCTCCTCCCCGACCGAGGGTAGGTCGGCGCCCTCCAGCCGGGCGGCCACGGTCACCCCGCCGGGCAGGCTCAGCCACACGCGCGAGTCGTGCCCGTAGAAGTCGACGCTGCGCACCTCGGCCCGCACGCCCGGCGCGAAGGACGGGGCGAGACGGAGCTGCTCGGGCCGCAGCAGCACGCGGACGGGTCCGTCGTCCGCCGGGTCGGAAACCGGCAGGGCGCCGAGCACGCAGTGCGCCCGGCCGTCGCGCAGCTCGCCGTCCAGGACGACTGACTCCCCGACGAACGCCGCCACGTCCAGGTCGGCCGGGCGCCGGTAGAGGGTGCGCGGATCGGTGAGCTGGACCAGCCGCCCGTGCCGTAGCACGGCCACCTGGTCGGCCATCGACAGCGCCTCCGCCTGGTCGTGGGTCACCAGCACCGCGGTCGCCCCGGCCACGGTCAACGCAGCGGCGACGGCCTGCCGGGTGCCTTCCCGCAGCCCGGCGTCGAGGGAGGAGAACGGCTCGTCGAGCAGCACCAGCGAGGGCTCGGGCGCCAGCGCCCGCGCCAGGGCGACGCGCTGCTGCTGCCCTCCGGAGAGCTGGTGCGGCGACCGGTCGGCCAGCTCCGCGTCGAGGCCGACGAGGGCCAGCAGCTCGCGCACCCGCCCCGTGTCCCGCCGCAGCCGTCGGGGCAGCCCGAAAGTCACGTTGCCGGCCACGGACAGGTGCGGGAACAGCCCGCCCTCCTGCGGCACGTAACCGATACCGCGGCGGCGGGCGGGCACGGCGCGCCCCGCGCCGGTCACGACCCGGTCCCCCACGGCCACGGTCCCCGCGTCGGGGGTGTCGAAGCCGGCGACCAGTCGCAGCAGCGTCGTCTTGCCGCAGCCTGACGGGCCGAGCAGCGCGGTGAGGCTGCCGGTCGGCACGTGCAGGTCCACGCCGGCGAGGACCGGCACGGAGCCGAACGCCTTGCTCAGGCCGGTCACGGTCAGGGAGCTCATGAGGTCGCACCTCGTCGGGTGTCGCGGGACAGCAGCACGGTGGCCGGCACGGACAGCAGCACCATGACCAGCGCGTACGGGGCGGCCGCCCCGTACTGGAGGGCGCTGCTGGCCGACCAGAACGCCGTCGCAAGCGTCGTCGTCCCGGTGGGTGCCAGCAGCAGGGTGGCGGTCAGCTCGGTGACCACCGCGAGGAACACCAGGGCCGCACCGGCGCCGAGCCCCGGGGCGAGCAGGGGCAGGGTGACGCGGCGCAGCCGGTCGGCCCCGGAGGCGCCCAGCGACGCCGCCACGTCGTCGTAGAGCGGCGGGGCCTGCTCGACGGCCGCCCGCACCGTCACGACCGCCCGCGGCAGGAAGAGGATTGCGTAGCCGGCCAGGAGCACCGGCACCGTCTGGTACAGCCACGGGGTGTTCCGGATGCTGAGGGTGACCAGCGCCAGCGCGACGACGATGCCCGGCACCGCGCTGCCCACGTAGGTGGCCCGCTCCAGCAGCGTCGCCACCCGGCTCCGGGCACGGACGGCCAGCCAGCCCGTCGGCAGCGCCATCGCCGTGGTCACCAGCGCCGCCACCGCAGCCAAGCCCAGCGTGCTGCCGGTGGTGGCCACCAGGTCGCCCCACGGCAGCCCGTCGGAGACGCCGGCCAGCACCCAGTAGGCCACCGCGCCGAGCGGGACCGCCAGTGCCGCCCCCACCAGCGCGGCGAGGCCCAGCAGCGCCGGGGCGGCGAGCCGGCCCAGCGCGAGGAGGTGGACCGGCCGGACCGCGCCGCGCCCGCTCCCGGCGTACCCGCGCGAGCCGCGCAGGCGGAGCTCCCCCAGCAGGAGCAGGAGGCAGAGCAGCACCAGGACGCCGGCGAGCATCGTGGCGCCGGGCCCGTTGAACGTGGACCGGTACTGGTCGTAGATGGCGGTGGTGAACGTCGGGTACCGCAGCATCTGCAGCGCACCGAACTCGGCGAGCACGTGCAGGGCGACGAGCAGGCCACCGCCGAGCAGCGCCACCCGCAACTGCGGCAGCTGCACCCGGCGGAAGACCGCCCAGCCCGAGAGGCCGAGCCCGCGGGCGGTGTCCTCCAGCGCCGGATCCAGACCCCGGAAGGCGGCAACCACCGGCAGGTAGACGAACGGGAAGTAGGACAGCGACACCACCAGCAAGGCGCCGGCGTAGGTGTCCAGCCCCGGCAGCAGCGAGACCCAGGCGAAGCTGTTCACGAACGCCGGGACCGCCAGCGGCGCGACCAGCAGCACGTGCCAGAGCCGGCGACCGGGGACCGCCGAGCGCTCGACCAACCAGGCCGCACCGACGCCGAGGACGGCGCAGACGGCCACGGTGCCCACCACCAGCCGACCGGTGTTCCAGAGCAGCTCGGCGACCCGCGGGCGCAGCACCAGCTCGCGGACCCCCGACCAGCCGAGGTCGACGGTGTAGCCGGCGATGTGGATCAGCGGCAGCAACGCCAGCGCCGCGACGCACACGGCGAGCGCCAGGGCGACCGGTGCGCGCCGCACGGGCAGTCCTCCCCTCCGCCCGGACGCGCGGGTGCCCCGGGTCGCCGGACGGGCCGGCGACCCGGGGCCCGGGTCCTGCAGCGCGGAGGGGGTCAGAGCAGGCCCACTTCCTGCATCAGCTCGGTCACCTTCGGGGCGTCGAGGCTGCCGGGGTCGAGCTCGGGCGCGCCCAGATCGGACAGCGGCGGCAGCGCATCGGCCGAGGCGACCCCGTTGCCGACCGCGTACTCGAGGGCGGTGCTCTCGGCCAACCGCTCCTGGGCGGCCGGGCTCGTCAGGTACGCGACCAGCTGCCGCGCCTGCTCCTCCTGGTCGGAGGAGGCGAGCACGCCGGCACCCGAGACGCTCAGGAAGGCGCCCGGGTCCTGGTTGCCGAAGTAGTGCAGCGACGCGTCGTCGCCGATGAGCCCACCTTCGGCCTGGTCGCGGTACCAGTAGTAGTGGTACATCACCCCGAGGTCGACCTCGCCCTCGTCGACAGCCTTCATCACCGCGGTGTTGCTGGCGTAGATCTCGGCGTTGCGCTCGAGGCCGGTCAGCCAGGCGCGGGTGGCCTCCTCCCCCTCCAGCGCGAGGACGGCGCTGACGATCGCCTGAAAGTCCGCGCCGCCGGCGGCGATCCCGACGCGGCCCTGGTACTCCGGCTCGGCCAGCTCGAGGAGCGAGGCGGGTAGCTCCTCCTCGGGCACGGCGTCCGGGTCGTAGGCCAGGACGGTGGAGCGGGCGGCGAAGCCGGTCCAGTTTCCCGACGACGGCCGGAACTGCTCGCCGACCTGGGCGAGGGTGTCCTCGTCCAGCGGCGCCAGCAGCCCGGCCCGGTCGACGACGTCGATCGCGGGGCTGTTCTCGGTGAGGAAGACGTCCGCCGGCGAGGCGTCGCCCTCCTCGATGATCTGGTTGGCCAGCTCGGAGTCGTTGGCGTCGCGGAACTCGAGCTCGATGCCCGTTTCCTCCGTGAAGTCGGCCAGCATCGTGCGCACCAGGCTCTCGTGCTGCGCGCTGTAGACGGTGAGGGTGTCTGAGTCGGAGCCACAGGCAGCCAGCGAAGCCGCCAGGGTGAGGGTTGAGACGACGCCGACGGTCGCACGCCCGAGCCTGGTCACGAATGTCCTCCTGCGGGATAGGCGAGGCACACCTAAGCATGCGCGATCCCGCCCGGGCCAACCGCCTCACGGTGTGGTCCGCTCCAACGGCCGCCGGGCAGCGCCCTCGCGATCGGTCGCGGTCGCCCGCCGGCTGCTGCACCGGCTGCCCTGAGCCCCCTCCGCGCCGGTCCCACCGCTCTTCCGCGCGACCGGTCGTCGGCACCGCGGATGCCGGAACGGGACGGGGCACGGTGCCGGTCCGCGGGGTAAGGGGCAGGGATGCAGCGGCGCACGGGACCCGATCCCCTCGAGAACCCCGACGACCGGGACCCCGCCGAGGCGCCGGACGCCCCGGAGCGGGAGGGCCTGGCCCGGAGGCTGGACAAGCCGATGGGCGCCCTCGGGCTGGTCTTCGTCCTGGTGGTGCTCGGCCAGTCCCTCGCCCGGCAGCCGTGGCTGACCACCACGCTGAGCGTCGTCGGCTGGGTGCTCTGGGCCGTCTTCGTGGCGGAGTTCGTCCACCGGGCCGCCACGGCCCGCGACCAGCGCCGCTTCTGGGCGCGCAACTGGTGGCAGGTGGTCTTCCTGGCGGTGCCCTTCCTGCGGTTCGCCCGCGCGCTGACGTTGCTGCGTGCGGCGCGGGTCGGCGGCGTCGTGTCGGCCGCGGTCCGCGGGTCCCGCTCGGCGGGCCGCCTGCTGAGCGGCCGCATCGCCTGGCTCGGTGCGGTGACCGTCGTGGTGGTGCTGGCGTCCAGCCAGCTGCTGTACGTGCTCGGCGCCTACGACTCCTACGGCACGGCGCTCTACGACGCGGCCCTCGCCACCATCAGCGCCCGGCCCCTCACCGCCGACGCCGACGTCGCGCGCGTCCTCGACATCGCCCTGGCCACCTACTCGGTGGCCGTGTTCGCGACGCTGGCCGGTGCGCTCGGCGCCTTCTTCCTCGAGCGGCGTGACGACGGGAACGTGGCCGCCCGGGGAGCATGACGCCGGGCACCGGGCGTGCGACCGCGCGCCGCGGGGTAGCCGCCCCGCCATGAGCGACGACGTGACCACAGGTGGGTACGCCGAACGGCTGGGCGCCCGCCCGGAATCGGCCGGCGAGGGCGCGGCCCGGATGGGGTTCGAGGTGACCGAGGAGCACCTCAACCCGGCCGGCACCCTGCACGGCGGGGTGCTGGCGACGCTCGTCGACACCGCGATGGGCCTGGCGGTGCGCACCACCACCGGCGACGGCGAGGTGCCCGCGACCAGCCAGCTGACGGTCACCTACCTGCGGCCGGGGAAGCCCGGCCCCCTGCAGGTCACCGCGCGGCTGCGCACGCGGGGCGAGCACCTGACGGTCTGCGAGGCGGACGTGGAGCAGGACGGCAAGGCGCTGGTCCACGCCGTCGCGACCTTCGCGCTGCTGGGTTCCTGACCCTGCGGGTCACCCGGGCAGCGGCGCGGGCACCTCCTGGACGACGGACGGGACCGCCGCCCCCTGGTCGTCGTCCTGGTCGTCGGTCCTGGTCTGGGCGACGACGAGGATGTAAGTGAAGATCCCGGCGATGACGAGCAGGATGCCGAGCGGGATCAGGATGCGGCCGAGCCGCCTGCCCTTCGGGCTGCCCTCCCCGGCGCTCCGGTCGTCGTCGCCGCGGTGGTCGGGGTGCGCCATGGGTGGTCCTCCTGGGGTCGGTGGAGCGCGGTGGGCCGGCCCGGGGGCCGGCCACTCCTTCATGCCCGCGCTACCGGGCGTCACTCCCCGCGGCCGCGACCGGCGCAGCGACCGCGGGCGGAGGACGATCAGGGTATGACCACCGCCGCCTGGAACGGCGTCGTCGTCGCCGAGTCCGACGACATCGTCACCGTCGAGGGCAACGCCTACTTCCCCCGCGCGGCCGTCCGCGACGACGTGCTGCGCCCCTCGGAGACGCAGACCGTCTGCCCCTGGAAGGGCACCGCCTCCTACTACAGCCTGGAGGTCGACGGTCAACGCAATCCGGATGCCGCCTGGTCCTACCCGGAGCCGAAGGACGCCGCGAAGCAGATCTCGGGCAGGGTGGCGTTCTGGAAGGGCGTGGAGGTGCGCTGACCTCGTCGGTCAGCGGCCGGGGCGGGTGCCGGCGAGCTCGCGGGCCGACGCGGCGGCCTCGGCGTCGAGCTGGCGGTCGATCGACTCGGTGAAGGAGTCCCAGGCCTGCTCCGGCGTGATCCCCAGCGCGGCAGCGATCTGGTCCCACTCCGCGCCCCCGCGCAGCGCGGCGCGGATCCCGACCAGCTGGCTGTCGTGCGCGCGGCGCGAGACGACCTCACCCAGGGCGAGCAGCTCCAGCGCCTCGTACACGTCGAGCTGGGTACCGGTGTCGCGCAGGGAGGCCGACCAGTCGTCGGCGTCGTCGTCACGGACGGTGTTCAGGGCGGTATCGCCGTTGTCGCGGCGACTCAGGAAGTCGAGCCGCGTGGCGGCCGTCGTCAGCGAGAACTCCGCCTCGAGGGCCTCGGGTGTGATGGTCATGGGTCGAGCTTCCCCTTCGACGTGGGAGCGCCAAACCCGGCGCAGGCGGGATTTCACCCACGCGGAGGGCCCGCACCCCCCGTGGGGATGCGGGCCCTCCGCGTGCTGGCCCCGTCCCGAGGCTCACCCCGAGCCTGCGAGGGTGAGGAGGACGGGGTCCTCTTTCACTTGTCGACGCCGACGGCTTCCTTGGCCAGGGCGGCCAGCTGCGTCTGCGCGGCGCTCGCCACGTTCGACCGGTTCTTGTGGGTCTCCTCGTAGCGGATGATCACGTTGACGTCGTGCGGCGTCTTCAGCTGCTTGATCGCCTTGACGGCGTCCTGCACCGACATCGAGTCGTAGCCCTTGATCGGCAGCTCGTCGGCGGTGACGTCGCCCAGCTCCTCGCGGGTGGCCCGGGCGGCGTCGGCAGCGTCCTGGTTGCCCTCGCGCTGCGCGATCCGCTCGGCGCGGCGCAGCGAGGCGGCGCGGCCGACGGTGAGGGTCTCGCGGACGGCCCCGGTGAGCGCCGACGCGCGGTCACCCGCGGCGGAGAACCGGTCGGAGGTCTCCTCACCGGCGTGCCGCACGGTGTCGACGGCGTGGTTGACCGTGTTGGCCCAGAAGCGGACCGGCGCGTTGACGCCACGGGCCACGGCACCGGCGACCTTCTGCACCGGGGTGGCGACGAGCGCGGCCGGGCCGCCCAGGGCCTCCTCGGCCAGGACCACGGTGAGCCACTCGACGGTCGCCTGGTGCGCCTCGACGAGCTTCTCGGCCAGGCGCTGGGTCTCGACGTCACCGGCGGTCTCGGCGAGCACCTTGAGGTAGGTGGCGCGGTCGAGCAGCTGGTGCTCGAGCTGCAGGTCCTGCAGGAGCGCCTCCTCGATGGAGGTCGACTGCTCGAAGGTGGCCTTGAGGGCGGCGGAGAGCCGGCCGACGACCGGCGTCACGACGTCGGGGACACCACCGAGGGCGCGCAGCCGCTCGGTGATCTCGAGCGTGCGGGCCGCGGCGTTGTCGGCGTTCTGGGTGAGCTCCCGACGGACGGCGTCGGTGCGGGCCTGGCTGATCCGCGTCCGTGCGATCTGCTCCTCGGTCTGCGTGAGCAGGACGAGGGCGCGCAACTGGTTGATCATCTTGGCGTTGTTGTCGGTCATGGGGGATGCAGCTCCAGAGATCGAGGATGACCTGACGTCTCTGTGTGTGCCCCGGATCCTCCGCGTGCTAACAAGAGCAAGCGGATTGCTAGCAGTGAGCCTCGTCACCCGGACGGGTGACGAGGCCCTGACCGCGACGGCCGCTCGGCTCAGCCGGCCTGGGCCGGCAGGTTCTCCTGGGCGTGCGCGCGCCGCGGCCGGACGTCGAAGCGCAGCACCGGCTGGGTCATGTCGTCGGTGACCTCGTAGGGCGGGCGCGGGGCCAGGCGGACCGGGCGGGGCGGCAGCGACGACGGCGGCATGGTCTTGCCGCAGCCGACGCAGTAGCGGCCTCGCTGGTGCACGGCTCCGCAGTGCGCGCAGTTCATGTCGTCTCCTCGGGGTCGGTACCGGCACGGACAGGCGGACCCTCGCAGGCCGCACCCCCGGGTTGCAGCCAGATCTGACGGGTGGGACGAGCCGTTACCCGAACGTCATGAGCGACCCGTTTCCGAATTCCGCTCCCCGGGACCTGCCTCGTGCGCGGATCGGCAGATCCGGGCCGCGGACCTGGCGATCCGCGCCCACGGTCGGGTTCAGCGGCCGGTCCAGCGGGGCGGGCGCTTCTCCAGCCGGGCGGCGATCCCCTCGGCGCGGTCCTCGCTGAGGTAGGGGTTGGGGCCGACGTCGAGCCGCAGCCCCTGCCAGAGCGGCAGCTCCAGCGCCTTGATCGCGGTCTCCTTCATCCGCCGGACGGAGATCGGCGCGTTGCCGGCGATCCGGTCGGCCAGCTCCAGCGCCGCGGGCAGCACCTCGTCGGGCGCGACCAGCCGGTTCACCAGCCCCCAGCGCTGGGCCTCCGTGGCGTCGATCGGGTCGCCGGTGAACAGCAGCTCCAGCGCGATGCCGACCGGGATCCGCTTGGGGAGCACGACCGAGCCGAAGTTCGCTCCCATGCCGATCGCCGCCTCGGGCAGGGCGAAGCGGACCGCCGGCGAGGCGATCCGGAGGTCGCAGGCGAGCGCCAGCTCGAACCCGCCGGCGACCGCCGGGCCGTTGAGGGCGGCGAGCACCGGGACGGGCGTCTCGGTGACGACCTCGAACACCGACCGCGCCGGCCGGTTCATCGGCGGCCGGAACCGCTCGCCCCGCTGGTCGGCGGCGCGGATCTCCTTCAGGTCGAACCCGGCGCAGAACGCCGGCCCGGTGCCGGTGAGGACGACTGCGCGCACGCCTTCCTCGACGACCCGCAGCAGCTCCTCCACGAGGTCGGCCTGCAGCTCGGTGGAGAGCGCGTTGCGCCGCTCGGGCCGGTCGAGGGTGAGCACACGGACGTGCCCGCGCTCCTCGACGATGAGTCCGGACCCGTGGCGCCTCAGCTCGCTCATGCGCTGCAACATCCGGCCCAGCGGCCGTCCACGTCAAACCGACCGGTACGCCAGATCCCGGCCGATCTCCTCCAGGAGGGTGGCGGCCTCACCCATGGCCCGGGCCTCGTCGCCGCCGGCCTGGTCCACGAGCGCCCGGCAGCCGGAGATGCCGGCCGCGGCGAGCCGCTCCGCGGGGACGTCGCACTGCCCGCTGACCGCGATGACCGGCACCCCCCGCGGGGTGCGGCGCGCGCCCCCGACCGGCGCCTTGCCGTGCAGGCTCGACTCGTCGAGCCGCCCCTCCCCCACCACCACCAGGCGCGCGCTGCGCAGGTGGGTGTCAGACCCGAGCCGGTCGAGGACGACGTCGATGCCGGGCCGGCGGGTCGCGCCGAGCACGGCGAGCGCGGCGAGCGCGGCGAACCCGGTGCCGCCGGCCGCCCCGGCGCCGGGGGCCCCGGACAGGTCGCGGCCGACGGCCACGGCGACGCGATCAGCCCAGCGCGCCAGCCCTTCCTCGAGGATGACCACGTCGGCGGGCCCCGCCCCCTTCTGCGGGCCGAAGACCGCCGCGGCGCCGTGCGGGCCGAGCAGCGGGTTGACGACGTCGCTGGCCAGGGTGACGGTGCACAACCCCAGTCGTGGGTCGAGGCCGGTCAGGTCCAGCCGGTCGACGCCGGCCAGGGCGGCGCCTCCGGGCGGCACCTCATCCCCGGCGGCGTCCAGCACGTGGGCGCCGAGGGCCTGCAGCACCCCGGCCCCACCGTCGGTCGTGGCGCTCCCGCCGACGCCGAGCACCAGATCGCGGCAGCCCAGGTCGAGGGCCGCGGCGATCAGCTCTCCGGTGCCCCGGGTCCCCGCGGTGAGCGGCTGCGGCCGGCCGTCCAGCAGAGCGAGCCCAGACGCCTGGGCCATCTCGACACGGCCGAGCCGCCGTGGACGGCGAGCACGGCCTCCACGGGACGCCCGTCGGGACCCGTCACCCGCGCCGGGACCGGCCGCGCGCCCGCGGCCACGAATGCGTCGACGGTGCCCTCCCCGCCGTCGGCCACGGGGAGGACCACCGCCTCTACGCCGCCGGATCGCAGCCCCCGTGCCAGCGCCTCGCCCGCCTCCCGCGCCGTCAGTGAGCCCCGAAACTTGTCTAGGCAGACGACTACCGGCCCGGTCAGCGCCCGGCTCCCCGGACGTAGGGGATGGTCTGCGGCCCCTCGGGGAGCACGCACACCCGGGCGCCGGGGCCCACCGCGGCCACCTCCTCGGCGACCGCCGCGCCGATGTCGGCGGTCTGGGCCAGGTGCGCAGAAGCCAGCTCCGCGTCGGACAGGTACGAGGTGTGCATGACCACGCGCGCCGAGCTTTGAATCCGCGCCTGAATCTGCACCTGCCACTGGTCGGGCACCGTCTTCTCACGGCCGCCGATCATGTCCAGCAGCTCCTGCGGCGAGCCGGCCGATGTGAGCACCTCGCGGTAGGAGCCGTGGTCGGGGAAGCCGTCGACGCACTCGGCGGCGCAGACGATGAGCCCGTCGGCCCGGACCACCTGCGCAGCGGCGGACATGCCCTTGACCGACTGGTACAGGTTCTGGTCCAGAGGGAATCCCGAGCCCGTCGTCACTACCACGTCGAACGGGGCCTCCACCGGCGCCATCGCCACCTCGCGCGCCCGCTCGGTAGCGGCGGCGTGCATGGCCAGGAGGTCGCCGCCGAAGGCCTCGATCACCTGCTGCTCGCGGTTGAGGATCACGTCGAAGGCGAACGTGACGCCGGTGGCGGCCGCGATCGCGCGGACGTCGTCGTGTACCGGGTTCCCGACCGTGATGCCCCAGGTGGCGCGCGGGTCGCCGATGCGGCGGGCGTCGTGCAGGACGAGCACCGTCTCCAGCGCCGCCAGCCCGGGGGCGACCATCTTCGGCCCGCCCGAGAAGCCGGCGAAGAAGTGCGGCTCGACGAACCCGGTGGTGATCCGGACGTCGGCGCCCACCCACAGCTCGTTGAGCCACACCGGGACCCCATCGCCGAACGTGCCGACGAACCGGTGGGTGTCCCCGGCGCGGGAGTCGTGGTTGACGATCCGCACACTGTCGACGACGGCGTCGCCGAACATCGCCCGCAGCTCGGCCTCGGTGTTGGCCCGGTGGGTGCCGGTGGCCACCAGGACGACGACGTCGTCGAGGTCGACGATCCCGTCGAGCTCCTCCAGTACGGCGGGGATCATCAGGTGCCGCGGCTGGGCACGGGTGCCGTCGCATGCGGAGATCGCCACGGTTTGCCCGCGCCGCACCCGGTCCCGCAGCGGCGGGCCGGCCACCGGCTCCCGCAGCGCCCGGCGCAGCTCGCCGGCCACGTCCGGGGCAGCCGGGGTGTGCCGGGGGGTGATCACCGCGGCGCCGCGCGGCAGGTCCACGGTCAGCCCGGTGCGCCCGTAGGACAGGGTCACCTGCTGCACGTGCGGCCCTCCCCCCGACGGCTCCCGGCCATCAGACCACCTGGACGGTCATAGAGCCGATCCGGCTGATGCTCATCTCCAACTTCTCCCCCGCCGCGATGGGGCCGACCCCCGGAGGGGCGCCGGTGAACAGCACGTCGCCCGGCTGCAGCGTCATGATCGTCGAGGCGTAGGCCACGATGTGCGGCACCGGGGTGAGCAGGTCGCGGGTGTTCACCGACTGCCGGACCTCGCCGCCGCAGGTGAGCAGGATGTCGAGGTCCGAGCCGTCCCCGACCTCGTCGGTGGTGACCAGCCACGGCCCGAGCGGCGAGAAGGTGTCGTAGCTCTTCCGCTTCGAGCGGTCCGCCGCGCTACGGACGGTGATGTCCAGACCGGCGGTGAAGCCGAACACGTGCTCCGTCGCCTGCTCGACCGGGATGTCCTTGCCCCCGGTGCCGATGACGATGACCAGCTCGGACTCGTGGTGCACCTCGTGCCCGGCCCGCACCACCTCCGGCGGGAGGACGACGTCCGCGCCCGGCCCGACGATCGACGACGTCGACTTGAGGAAGACGTCGAACTCCATCATCCAGGCCTCGACGCGACCCAGCGTCCGCTCCTGCACCTCGTGCATCTCGGCGACGTGGTCGCCGTAGTTGCTGGCCGCCGCGAGCACCTTGGACGGCGCCAGCACGGGGGCGCGGAGCGTCACCTCGGCCAGCGGCCGCGGGGTGCCCGAGGCCGCAGCGGCCTCGAGCGCCGGGCGGACGGCGGCGAAGTCGCGGCACAGCGCCCGCCACCAGCCGGCGGTCAGCGGGTCGGGGTCGTGCGGCCACGGCAGGGTGCCGGTGACGTCGACGACCGCCTGGCCGTCGCCGACGACGACCCCCAGCCGGGCCGCGCCCTGGGCCGAGTCGAACAGGGCCAGCTTCACGTGTGCGGTTCCTTTCAGCGGGCGGAGAAGACGTCGGTGACGGTCTGGGGCTCGGGCAGCACCTCGCGGCGGGCGATCCCCAGCGCGCGCAGCACCGGCTCGTCGGTGACGACGAACAGATCGGCCTGCTCGTCGGAAAGGTGCTCGACGGCGCACCAGGAAGGGACGACGAACATGTCGCCGGGCCCCCAGTCGAAGCGCTGGCCCTCGATGACGCTGGACCCGGAGCCGCTGAAGACGACGTAGATCGCGTTGCCCGCGCGCCGCACCGGGGCGCTGTGGCCGCCGGCGCGGACCCGGTGCACCAGGCAGCTCATCGTAGGCAACACGCTGGCACCGGTCTCGGGGTCGACGTACTCCAGCTCCAGGAGCGGGGCGTCGGTGGTGGCGGCGAGCCGCTCGAGCTCGGCGGCGGTGTCCGCCCAGCGGTAGTTCATCAGCTCGCTGTGCCGCGGGCTCAGCGTGTCCTGCACCTGCCCGGCGACGTAGCGCACGCCGTCGGGGTGCAGCCGCTCGGAGACGTTGTGCTCGGCCGGCTCGGGCTGGCTCTCCCCCGGGCCCGGGTACTCCTCGAAGAACACGCCGTCGAGCGCCTCGACCATCGGCAGGTCCAGGCCGTCGAACCAGAACATCTCCGAGTCGCCGCCGTTGGTGTGGTCGTGCCAGTTCATCGACGGCGTGAGCACCAGGTCACCGGGGCACATGTCGCAGGCGTCGCCGTCCACCGTCGTCCACACGCCCTCGCCCTCCAGGACGAAGCGGATCGCGCCGGGGGTGTGCCGGTGCGCCGGGGCGACCTCCCGCGGGCCGAGGCACTGCAGCGCGCCCCACAGCGTGCCGACCGCGTACGGCCGGCCGCCGAGGCCGGGGTTCTGCAGCGAGAGCACCCGCCGCTCGCCGCCGCGCTCGACGGGGACCAGCTGGATCGACCGGCGGGCCAGCGGCTTCATCGTCCCGGCCGACCACAGCCACGGCACGGCCTTCGGCTTGGGCGTGGGCGTGAGCAGCTGCTCGGTGATGGTCCACAGCGGCCGCAGGTCCACCGCGGCGAGGTCGCGGTAGAGCGCCTGGAGCTTCTGCTCCTCGTCGGCCGCGGCCAGCGGGACGACGGCGGGGTCGGTGTCGATGCTCATCGGAAAACTCCTTCGGTCTCGGGGCGGCGGGCGGCGGTCACTTGAGGTTGAAGTGCACCCAGCGCTTGCCCTCGGCCAGCCCGGCGAGCTCGCGCCCGGCGGCGCGCAGGATCATCGGCGACGACGAGATGTGCTGCGTGCCGCCGTGGACGTCGCGGAACAGGCGCTGGACGGTCCCCCGGCGCAGGGCCTCGGTGCCCATGTTCGTGTAGACGAACTGGGCGATGGCGTGGGTGGACCAGGTGGCGTTGTTGAGGGCGACCCGGTTGAGCGTCTCCAGCCGCAGCGGGATCTCGCCCCCCGTCGCCAGGACGTCCTCGATCTCCTCCCACACCTCGTACAGCAGGGCGGAGGCGGCCCGCAGCTTCACCTCGGCCTGCGCGTACTGCTCGTGGAAGCTCTCGCTGTCGGCCTGCCCGCCCGGCCGGCCCGCCTTGGCGCGGACGGACCCGCTGAGCTCGTCGAGCAGGCGTCGGCCGACGCCCAGCGCCCAGGCGCCGTGGTTGATGCTGGCGAAGTTACCGATGCCGATGCGGTAGAGGTTGCCGCCGGTCACGGGCTCGCGGCTCAGCGACGGGTAGCTCCAGTTTGAGGGGACGAAGCAGTCCTGCAGCGTGTAGTCGATGCTGCCGGTGCCGCGCAGCCCCATCACATCCCAGTTCTCGACGAAGGTCACCTGCTCAACCGGGACGATGAAGAACCGCGTCTCACCGGTCTCGGTGTCGGCGGCCGCGGTGTGCAGGTGGGTGGAGTGCTTGATGCCGGAGGCGAACGCCCACGCGCCGCTGACGAGGTGGCCGCCCTCGACGGGCACCGCGGTGCCCGGGCGCGTGCCCTGGCCGGCGATGCCCAGCCGCGGGGTGGCGAACAGCTCGCGGGCGGTGTCCTCGTCGAAGAACGCGCCGGCCAGGCCGGTGGCCATGCCGATGGCCATGGTTACCCAGCCGGTCGAGGGGTCGGCGTGGGAGAGCACCCGGAAGAGGTCCATCGACTCGCGGGGGCTCATCTCGGCGCCGCCGAGCGCCTTCGGCGTGAACACCGACATCGCCCCGCTGGCGTAGAGCGCCTCGATCACCGGCTCGGCGATGCGGCCCTCGCGGTCGTTGGCCTCGCCGAAGCCGTCGATGAGGTCGTGCAGGCCCTCGGCCTCGCGGATGATCTGCGCGGCGTCGCGCGCGGCGGCCGGCTGGGCCGGCTTCGCTTCTACCGTCGTCATGTGCCACTCCTGTGTGGTCGGAAGACAAACGCGGACGTACCGCGGAACCGACGCCGAATCTATGGCAGGAACCACAGGAACTCGATGCCCCGGTGATAGTGACCGGTGCGCCGGAGATTCCTCCTCGGAATGAGCGATCGATGGCCATTCGGGAAATCGCGGAATTGCTGGGTCCCGGAGCCTCATGCGCGTCGGTTATCACAGCAAGTGAACAGCTATTGGAGATCGGGCGCACCCGTGACGTAGACAGGGTCGGACGGATTTTGTCGACCCGCGTCCCGCTTCCCGCGGCGGCGCGGACGGAAGGAGCCCGGATGACGATCGAGGCCACGGTGCCCACGCCGGCCGCCCCCGATCCGCACGCCTTCCGCGCCGTGTGCGGGACCTTCGCGACAGGGGTCACCGTCGTCACCGCCGAGGGCCCCGACGGCCCGCACGGCGGCACGGTGAACGCTTTCACCTCGTTGTCCGCCGACCCGCCCCAGATCATCGTCTGCCTGGCCAAGCACTCCCGGACGTGGCAGGCCGTCGCCGCCTCCGGCGCCTTCGCCGTCAACATCCTCTCCGCCGCCCAGCAGGACGTGGCACGGCTGTTCGCCTCCAGCGAGCCGGGCAAGATGTCGCGCGTCGAGTGGGCGCCGGCGGAGAACGGCGCCCCGCTGCTCGACGGGGTCGTCTCCTCGATCGAGTGCACGCTGACCGCTGCCTTCGAGCAGGCGACCCACATGCTGCTGATCGGCTCGGTGACCGGCGCCACCCACCACGCCGACCGCGAGCCGCTCATCTTCTTCCGCAGCACCATGCACGAGGGGCTGACCCCCGGCGGCGGGGAGACCGGCGCGTGAAAGCCCTGCGGTGGGGTGGTCCGGACCGGATGGCCATCGGCGAGGTCGACGAGCCGGTCGCCGCCCCCGGGGACGCGCTCGTCGACGTCCACCGCGTGGGCATCTGCGGCTCCGACGTGACCGCGTACCGCGGCCGCATGGGGATCGCCCGCCCCGGTGACGTCCGCGGCCACGAGTTCTCCGGGGTTGTCAGCGCGGTCGGCAGCGAGGCCGACGTGGCCTGGGTGGGTCGCCGGGTGGCGGTCAACTCGCAGGTGACCTGCGGCGCGTGCCCCGCCTGCCGCCGGGGCGAGGACAACCTCTGCCCGGACCTTCAGATCATCGGCGTGCACCGGGCGGGCGCGCTCGCCGAGCGGGTCGTCGTGCCGGTCCGCAACCTCGCCGCCGTCGACGACGCGGTGACACCCGAGATGGCCGCGACCGCCGAGCCGCTCGCGCAGGCGTGCCACGACGTACGGCTCGCCCTGCAGGGGCGGACCCGGTCGGCGCTGGTGATCGGTGCGGGTTCCATCGGCGGGCTGGTCGTCCACGCAGCGTGCCTGCTCGGCCTGGACCGCGTCGTCGTCGCCGACCCCGACCCGGACCGGCGGGCGGCCGCCCTGGCCGCCGGTGCCGCGGCCGCGGTGGCCGACGTGGCCACGGCCGGCGAGCACGCGGCGGGCCTCCCCGAGGCCGGGTACGACGCGGTGTTCGACGTGGTCGGCACGCAGGAGACCCGCTCCGCCGCGGTCGACCTGGTCCGGCGCGGCGGCCGCGTGATCATGGTCGGGCTGCACACTGACGTCACCGAGCTGTCCTGGTTCCCGGTGATCCGCCGCGAGGTGACGATCGTCGGCGCCAACTGCTTCGACCGGGGCGACTTCGAGCTGGCCGTCGGCTGGCTGCAGGAGGGCCGCGTCCGGCCGCCGGAGACCGTCGCGCACGTGTCGCTGGACGAGGGGCCGCAGGCGTTCGCGGACCTCGCGGCCGGCCGGGTGCGCGCGGCGAAGACCTTCGTCCGGCTCGCCGACTGACGACCACGCCCGGCCCCGGGACGACCCGGGTCAGGCGTGGTCGTAGAGCGGGTTCCGCACGTCGCGGCTGATGTGGCAGTCCAGGAACAGGGGACCGGCCGCGCGGTCCCAGCCCTCGACGGCCCCGGCCAGGTCGGCGGTCTCGCGGACCGCGATCGCCTGGGCGCCCATGCCACGCGCGGCGGCGGCCAGGTCGGCGTAGCCGAAGACGGCCTGCTCGGGCGGGACGCCCCAGTCCTTCATGTGGGCGAGCTCCGAGCCGGCGGCGCCGTCGTTCATGCAGACGACGACCAGCGGCAGCCGCTCGCGCACAGCGAGCTCGAGGTCGCCCATCGTCAGGTAGAAGCCGCAGTCGCCGATGACCAGGACCGACTGCGTCCCGGGCTCGGCGATCGCCCCGGCGGCGGCCGCGCCCAGCGCGCTGCCGACCGCCCCGAACTCGGGCAACCAGACGAGCGATCCCGGCCGGTCATGGGTCATGTGCACGATCGGGAAGCCGCCGAAGTGCCCGTTGTCGAGGAATACCCGGCGCGGGCGCGGCAGCACCCGGTCGAGGGCGGCGCTCAGCGCCCGCGGGTCGATGCGGCCGGGCGCCGAGACGTCCTCGAACCCCGCCACCGGCGGCGCGACGGCGGGCGACCGGTCCCCGGTCCGCCCGGCGAACGCCGCGCCGAGCCGCTCCACCACCTCCCGCGCGTCGCCGAGGACGGCGACCTGCGGCCGGTCGTAGGCGGTGAACGCGGCGGCCGCCCGGTCGACGTGGACGATGGTCGCGCCGGCGAGGAACTGCGACCGGCGGGTGTGGAAGAAGTTGAGCGACGTGCCGACGGCGACCAGGCAGTCGGCGTCGGCGATCACGGCGGCCGCCTCGGGCGTCGAAAACCCGCCGAGGATGCCGAGGTCGGCCGGGTGGCCGGCGAACAGCCCCAGCGCGCGGACCGTCGTCGCCAGGTGGGCGCCGGTGAGCTCGGCGAGCCGCACGAGGGCCGGGCCCGCCCCGGCCTCGACCGCGCCCCGGCCGGCCACGACCAGCGGCCGGCGCGCGGCCAGGAGCGCCTCGGCGGCGGCGGCGAGGTCGGCCTCGGGGGCGGGCTCCGGGTCGGGCGGCGGCCCGGCGAGCACCGGCGCCGGCCCGGCCGGCAGCAGGTCGATGCCGGCCGGCAGGACGAGGACCACGGGCCGCTGCTCGCGCAGGGCCAGGTCGTGCGCGTCGACGAGGTCCTGCGCGGCGGTCTCCCCCGTCGCGCGGACCGTGGCGATGCCCACCGGGTCGAGCAGCAGCACCGGGTCCAGGCCCTGGACGCCCGCGGCGAACGGCGACTGCCGGACGTCGAGCCCCGACGAGTCCGACGTCAGCATGACCACCGCCGAGCGCGCGCGGTCGGCCGTGAGCAGGGCGGTCAGGGTGTTGGTGAAGCCCGGCCCCTGGGTCACGGTGCACCAGCCGACCCGGCCGGTGACCCGCGCCCACCCGTCGGCCGCCCCGACGGCACCGTTCTCGTGCCGCAGGTGGTGCACCGCCACGCCGTGCCCGGTGGCCAGGTGGTGGATCAACCGGACGTTGCCCGCCCCCATCAGCGTGAAGAGGTCGGTCATCCCCAGGCCGGTCAGGGTGGCCGCGACCTGCTCGACGACGGTCGTCGTGGACCCGGGGGCCTCCGTGCGGAGCGGCGTCGTCGTCACGGGGGTCAGTGCGGCATGACCAGGGAGAGGAGGTGCTTGCGCAGGTCCAGGAACGTCTCGCTGGACCGCGTCGCGACCTGCTCCCGCTGGCTGCCAAGGGGCACGTCCACGATCTCGCGGACCCGGCTCGGGGAGCCGGAAAGCACCACGATCCGGTCGGAGAGGTAGATCGCCTCGTCTATGTCGTGGGTGACGAGGACGACGGTGATCCCGAGCTCCGTGCGCACCCGGAGGATGAGGTCCTCGAGGTCGAAGCGCGTCTGGGCGTCGACGGAGGCGAACGGCTCGTCCATCAGCAGCAGGTCGGGCTTGTAGGACAGTGTGCGCGCGATCGCCACGCGCTGCTGCATGCCGCCGGAGAGCTGCCAGGGGTACTGCTTCTCGACGTGGCCGAGCCCGACCGCGTGCAGCACCTCCTGCACCCGCTGGGCCCGCTCGGCCTTGGGCACCCCGCGGGCCTTGAGCGGCAGCGCGATGTTGGCGCCGTTGGTGAACCACGGGAACAGCGAGCGGCCGTAGTCTTGGAACACCACGCCGAGCTGGTCGGGCACGGAGGTCAGCCGGGCGCCCTCGAACTCGACCGAACCGCGGCTGGGCGAGGCCAGGCCGGAGATGCAGCGCAGCAGGGTCGTCTTGCCCGCACCGCTGGGGCCGACGACGCAGACGAACTCGCCCTTGCGGATCGAGAAGGTGACCTCGTCGATGGCCATGCGCTCGTCCGGCTTGCCGACGTTAAAGACCTTCCGCAGCCCGCGGACGTCCAGGACGGGCGTGTCGGGGCCGGCGGGCGTCGTGCCGCCTTCGGTGGCGAGGGTCTGGGTCATGCCGTCTCCGATCCGGTGGGGGGTGGTGCGAGGGAAGGGTGCGGGGGCGCCGGTCACGGGGCTCCCCCTCCGACGGCGCGCGAGCCGTAGTACCAGGCGAGCACGCGGTGCTCGACCGCCACGAACAGGTAGTTGAGGAGCGTGCCGATCACCGAGAGGATGAGGATGCCCGTCCACATCGTCGTGATCGCGAAGACCGTCTGGGCCTGCAGGATGAAGTAGCCGATGCCCTCCTGGGCCGCGACCATCTCGCTGACCACCATCAGGATGATCGAGACCTGGAGGCTGGCCCGCAGGCCCGCGGCAATCTGCGGCGAGGCACCGGGCAGGACCACCTGCCAGACGGTGCGCAGGGCGCTGAAGCGCATCGCCCGGGCCGTGTCGAACTTGACCTGGTCGATGCCGCGCATCCCGTCGAGGGTGTTCAGCAGCGCCGGCCAGGTGGCGCCGAATGCGATCAGGGCGATCTGCCGCATCTCGCCCAGGCCGAACAGCGCGATCATCGCCGGCAGCAGCGCGGGGGCGGGCAGCACGTACAGGAAGTAGACGATCGGCGAGGTGGCGCTGCGCACAACGGGCAACCGCCACAGCAGCGCACCGCCCGCGACGCCGATCAGCGAACCGGCGACGAAGCCGAGCGCGAGGTTGCGCAGGCTCGGCAGCAGCTGCAGCTTCGCGTCGCCGGCGATCCACTCCTCGTGGAGCTCCTCGACGATGGCCGACAGCGGCGGGAAGTACGGCGACGTGCTGTTCGCCGAGAGGAACCACCAGGTCACGAGGATCGTGACCGGCAGCCAGACCGCGAGCGCGAACCGCTGCCAGCGAGGTCGGCCGCTGCGGGCCCGCGCGGGCGCCGGGGAGTCCTTCGGGCGGTGCGCCCCCGGGAGGGCGCCCGCCGGCGAGGCGACCTCCGTGCTCGGTGCGGCGGTGCCGGTCGTCGCGGCGGTCATCGGGCCCCCAGCTCGTTGTTGCGTGCGTTGCGCTGGCTCTCGTGCCAGTGCATGCCCTTCTTCTCCAGGAGGAAGAAGGCGCCGGTCAGCAGGACGCCCAGGAAGCCCGAGACCAGGATGTAGGCGTACATGGTCGGGTAGGACGTGACGCCGCCGTTGCGGGCGATGAGGATCGCCCGGCCGATGCCCTCGGCGCCGCCGACCAGCTCGGAGACGACGGCGAGGATGAGCGCGCTGGCCGACGCGATGCGCAGACCGGTGGCGATGTAGGGCGAGGCGCTCGGGATGGTCACGGTGAGGAAGCGGCGGAACCCCCGGACGCCCAGGGCCCGCGCGGTGTCGCTGACCGTGGGATCGGTGGACCGCACGCCGTAGATCACCTGGACGACCAGCGGCCAGAAGGCGGCAAAGGCGACCAGGAAGACCTTCATCTCGAGGGTGGACCCGAGGACGAGGATCACCAGCGGCAGGATGGCGATGGCGGGGATCGCCTTGAAGATCTCGATGACGCTGGCCGCGCTGCGGTACGCGATGTCGCTGGCCGCCAGCGCCGAGCCGACGGAGATGGCGAGGACCGCGGCGATCGAAAGGCCGATGGCCCAGCCCTGGAGGGTCGCCCCCACGGCGGTCCACAGCGCCTCGGTCGCCAGGGCGGTGACCAGCGCCTCCAGGGTCTTGCTCATGGTGGGGAACTGGTCGGGCCGGAAGAGACCCGAGGCGGTGACCGCCTGCCAGATCCCGAGCACGAGCAGCAGGGTGACAACCGGGGGCAGCACCGGCCGGGCGTACCGGGCGATCGCGTTCATGGGGACCTCTCTGTCGCTCTGGCCGGGGAGGGCGGCGCCGGCGCGGCCCCGCCCTCCCCCGTGAGTCGTTGCTAGTAATCCAGCGCCGGTTCCCAGACGTACTCCTCCACCGGCGGCAGGTCCTCCAGGCCGGCGAACTTCCGGAGCAGCTCCTGGACCGTCTCGAAGCCCTCGGTGTCCAGGGCCGGGTCGCACGTGGTGCACCAGGTGGCCGCCTCGGCAGCCTCCGGGGTCAGGCCCATGTGCTCGACCAGCGTGGCGCGCGCGTCCTCCACGTTCTCGGCCGCGTGCTCCTGGGACTCGACCATCGCCTTGGCGAAGCCTTCGACGAGGGCCTCGTTCTCGGCGATCAGCTGCTCGCTGGTGAGGAACAGACCGACGGCCTGGTCGGCGAACAGCTCGACGTTGGGCTTGGCGACCACCGTGGAGCCGTCGGCGAGGGCCTCGGCGATGAACGGGCTCTGGACGACGGCGGCGTCGACGTCGCCGGCGGCCAGCGCGGCCGGCATCTGGCCGAAGGGCATCTGGACCAGCTGGATGGTGTTGACGTCGACGCCCTCGCGCTCGGCCAGCTCCTGCGCGGCCAGGGTGTTCAGCGACGAGAGCCCGATGACGGCCAGCGTCTTGCCGCCGAGGTCACCGGGGCCCTCGATGCCGGAGTTGGGGCCGGCGACCAGGGCGTTGCCCATGTCATCGGCCTCCTCCGAGGCCTGCTGGCCGTCGGGGGTCGCGATGGCCTTCACCGGGATGTTGTTGTCCCGGGCGTTGATCAGGTGGACGACGGTGGCGAACCCGAAGTCGTACTGGCCGCTGGCCAGGCCCGAGATGATCGCCGCGATATCGGTCTGCGGCACGAGCTCGAGTTCGAGCCCGTGCTCCTCAAAGATGCCGTCCTCCATGCCGAGGAACAGCGGGGCGAACTGCGACGCCGGGTTGAAGGCGACCTGGACGGTCGTGACCCCGCCGCTCCCGGTCGAGCCGGACGCGTCGGAACCTCCCTCGTCACCGCCGCCGCACGCCGTCAGGGACAGGAGCACGGCCGCCCCCGCTGCCGTCGCGGCCCGGAGCCGTTGCATGCTTCTCACAGACGTACCTCTCCATCGTCGTTGATGCGGATCCCCGGGTGCGGAAATCCCCGCCGGAATGCGGCGACAGGACAATGACATGCCGGGTGTTGCAGCTCACAGTAGTCGGCGGAAGATTTGCCGGTCGGATCAATAAAGCATTACGTGATAACGCTCAGCACTCAGCCTCAGACCGAGTTCCGGCCGGTCGTCGCGCCCCCGTCGACGACCAGAACCGACCCGGTTACATAACTGGATGCTGGCGACGCCAGGAAAAGCGCCATGCCTTCCACCTCAGAAGGGTCCGCCAGCCGTTTCAGGGCGGCCGCGCGGGCGAATTCCTCGACGACTCCCGACCGGCCCGGGTTGTTCGAGCCGATGTTGGTCACGAAGGCGCCGGGGGCGATCGCGTTGACCAGGATCCCGCGGCCGGCCAGCTCGATCGCGGCGTTGCGCACGAGCGCCACGACGCCGGCCTTCGTCGCGGTGTAGGCGTAGCCCACGAGGGGGTCGGCGCGGACCCCGGCGAGCGAGGACGTGACCACGATGCGGCCGTAGCCGGTCGTCATGGACTGGGCGGCCGCGCGCACCGTGTTCAGCACCCCGGTGAGGTTGACGTCGAGCACGCGCTGCCACCGCTGGTCGTCGACGGCGTCGAGCCGCCCCTCCGGCAGCACCGGCCCGGGGCCGGCGGAGATCCCGGCGTTGGCGAAGGCGACGTGCAGGCCGCTGCCCCACTGCGCCGCCGTCGCCATGAGGTCGTCGACGGCAGCGGGGTCGGTGACGTCGGCGACGGCGCCGTGGACGTCGCACCCCTCCTTCTGGAGCGCCTCGGTCGCCTCCTCCACGCGCTCGCGGTCGACGTCGGCCAGCGTCACCCGGGCGCCGTTGCGCGCCAGCACCCGGGCCATCGCGAGGCCCAGCCCGCTGCCGGCACCGGTGACGACCGCGCCGAGCCCGTCCACGCGGAATAGGTGCTGGGCGAGGGAGTCCTCGGGGCTGCGGACGGTGTCGGGCGTGGTCGTCGGTCCAGGGTGCTCAGGCACCGCGGCTCACCTCCGGGGCGGCGTGGGGGGTGGGCGGGGTGGCGGCCCGGGGCACCGGGGTGCGGCCGCCGGCTTCCCACGGCCGCAGCCGGAGGAAGTTGTCGAGGACGGTGGCCCGCGGACCGGAGTGCCACATCGCCCCCATGGTCAGCTTGAGCCGGTCACCCTCGATGGGGACGTAGGCCACGTTGTGCTGGGGGGCCAGCCGCGCCGAGGAGGGCGCGAACGCCACGCCCAGCCCCCCGGCGACGAGGCCGATCGCGACCGAGGTGCTGTTGACCTCGTGCGCCACGCGCGGGCTGAAGCCGGCCGAGTTGCAGGCCGCGACGTAGTAGTCGTGCAGCTCCGGCTCCACCTTGCGGTCGATCAGGACGGTGTCCTCACCGGCAATCTCCTCGAGGCGCACGGACGCCTGCGTGGCGAGCCGATGCCCCTTCGGGACGACGAGGGAGACCGGCTCCTCGCTGAGGACCTCGGTGGCCAGGTCGGGCCGCGCGACGGTGGGCAGCCGGGTGAACGCGAAATGCATGCTCCGGCTGGCGATCCGCTCGACCGCCGTCCGGCTGGTGGCCTCCGACAGGGTAAGCAGGACGCCCGGGTAGTGCTGCCGGAACACCCGCAGCGACCGCGGCAGCAGATCGGCCAGGGCCGGCTGGATGAACCCGATGTTGAGCCGGCCGACCTCGCCGCGGCTCACCGCCCGCGCGCGCACCATCGCGCCGTCGGCGTGGGCCAGGACCTCGGTGGCCTCCTCGAGGAACACTCGGCCCGCCTCGGTGAGCATGACGTGCCGGCGGTCGCGCTCTAGCAGCGGCACCCCGAGCTCCCGCTCGAGCGCGCTGATCTGCTTGCTCAGCGCCGGCTGGACGATGTGCAGCTTCTCCGCGGCCTTCCGGAAGTGCAGTTCCTCGGCGACGGTGACGAAGTAGCGCAGGTGGCGGAGCTCCACGAACCCTCCCGGGTCAGACGGCGGGCACGCCAAGGCCGGCGTGCGCGAGGAAGGCGTCGGGCCGCTCCACGTGCGGCAGGTGACCGGCACCGGGCACGACCGCCAGCTGGGTATGCGGGATCGCCGCGGTCCAGGCGCGGGCGTGGGAGACGGGGATAATCCGGTCGTCCTCGCCCCAGATCAGCCGCACCGGCATCCGCAGGGCGGCGGCACGGCGGGGCAGCGCCGGGTCGTGCATGTAGGGGTCGCCGGCGAGCCGCCGGGCGGCCTCGCGGTTGCGCCGGTCCCGCTCAACCGCGACCGGGTCCATGTCCAGGGCGCGACGTCGGGCGGCCTCCTGCATCTCGGCGCCGGAGAACGTCAGGGGCGCCGCCAGGTCGGGGGGGAGGTCGAGAACCTGCGGCGCCTCCTCCTCGGCCGGCATCCCGGCCGGGTCGATGAGCACCAGCCGGCCCACCCGCTCGGGGGCGAGCAGCGCCAGCTCCACGGCGACCCACCCGCCGAAGGAGCAGCCCACGACGTCGACGGCGTCGACCCCCAGCTCGTCGAGCAGCCGCAGGTGCACCCCGGCGACGTCCGCGGGGGTCGCGACGGCGAGGTCGTCGCTGCCGTTGAAGCCCGGATGGTCGGGACGGAGCACGCGGTGGGCGCGGGCCAGCTGCGCCAGCGCGGGCAGCCAGCCGCCGAGGTCGCCCACGCCGTGGAGGTAGAGCAGCGACGGCCCCTCGCCGTCGCGCAGGAGCCGGACGCGGCCGCTGTCGACGGCGACGAACGCCTCGTCGACCTGGATGGCCGGAGGAGTGGGAGGAACGGTCGCCATCGTGCTCCTTCAACTCGGCGGGCCAGCAGCCCGACGTGACGGTAAACACAGCGGCTGATGAGCGCTAATATCCCTTCGGCTCGCTGTGAGCACAACGAGTGATCACGCAGGCGACTCTCGCCCCGCTGGCCGCACGTCGTTACGGGGCTCGGGGGAGGGACTGCCCCTCCCGGCGAACTACTGCCCTCGGCCTAGGCCTGAGGCGTTGGGGCGACCGCGCGGCGACTTCCGGCTGGGTCGACGACGCTGTGCGGCGACCTGGTCGGCTCCTGCAAGCGAACCGGGCACGCGCCAGCCGCTGGCTCCCGGCCCCCCGGCCACTGGGGGGCGCACGCCATCGGCAGGACCGGCCGGGATCGGAACCATCGGGAGGCCGCCCATCCCTGCCCCCCAGCAACGATCGGGCTCTCCCGTCACATCCGCCCCTCCTGTCGGGGACCATGGGCGGACCAGTCCGTCCGACCCGGTAGACAGGTGACATGGAGAGCCCTGCCGACATCCAGCTCGGTGATGTCGTCGCGCCGCCGACGGTGGTCTCCATCGAGCTGACCTCCACGCCGGTGCTCAGCTACGCGCTGGCGCACAACCGCATCCCGGTCGTGTCGCGCCTGGCGCTCACCTCGCAGCGCTCGCTGCGCGGGGTCACCGTGCGCCTGTCGGTGCGCGACGCCGAGGGGCCGATCGCGCAGGCCGTCGAGCTGCTGGCCGACGTCGACGGCGGCCGCACCACGGTGCTCACCGGGATCGGCCTGGTCATGGACCCGGCCGCGATGCTGCACGTCGAGGAGCAGCGCCCCGGCGTCGTCGACGTCGAGGTGTGGCTCGACGACACGCTGATCGGCGAGGCCTCCGCGCCGGTGCAGGTCCTCGCCGCCAACCAGTGGCTGGCCACTCCCCTGCCGCTGGCGCTCGAGATGCTCGCCGCGCACGTCATGCCCAACCACCCCGCGGTGACCGGGCTGGTCACCGAGGCCGGCGAGCTGCTGGCGGAGCGGACCGGCAGCGGCGCCATGGTCGGCTACGCGGCCACCGCCGAGCGGGTGGACGAGGTGGTCGCGGCGCTGGCCGAGGTCGTGCGCCGCCGCGGGGTCCGCCACTCCGAGCCGCCGCTGAGCTGGGCCGACCTCGGCCAGCAGGTGCGCTCTCCCGGCGACGTCCTCACCTGGCGGGTGGCCACGCCCCTGGACGCCGTCGTCCTCCTCGCGGCGGCCCTCGAGCAGGCCGGCATCCGGCCGCTGCTCTGGCTGGCCGAGGGCCCCGGCGGGGTGCCGGCGGGCGGGGCGATGGCGGGCGGGGCGCACGCCTTCCTCGGCTACTGGCGGGAGGAGCGCAGCTCCGAGTCCGCCGCCACGACCGACGCCGCGCCGCTGGTCAACCTGGTCGACCTCGGGCTGATCGGCCTGGTCGAGACCACGCTGCTCACCGGCGCGGGCGAGCCCGGCGCCGACCTGCACGCCCCGGCGTACGAGCGCTGGCTCGCCGGCGAGCTCGAGCGCGTCCTCGGCGTCACCGACGTCCACCGCGCCCGGCGCGACGGCATCCTCCCGCTGCCGGCGCGCGCCCGGACGCCGGAGGGCCTGCTCCAGGTCGTGGAGTACCGGCCGGCCGAGCACAGCGCCCCGGCGTTCCCCGCCGGGCCGGTGCCGGCCCACCAGCCGAGCCGTCCCGAGGCGCCGCCCCGGGTGCAGCAGTGGAAGAACGCGCTGCTGGACCTGAGCCTGCGCAACCGGCTGATCAACTACACCGAGCGCGCCGGGCTGCCCCTCACGCTGCCGGGCACCGCGCTGCCGATCCTGGACAACTTCATCCACGACGGCACCCCGATCACGCTGCTGCCGGGCGACCGGCTGGCCGCCGTGCAGACCGAGCGCGGGCTCGCCGGCGCCGGGGACCTGCCCGCCGAGCGCCTCACCGAGCTGCTGGTCGAGCGGCGCGAGGTGCACGCCGACGTCACCTCCGGCGGGTACCTGCCCCGGCTGCGCAACCTCGCCTACCGGGCCAAGACGGTGCAGGAGGAGACCGGCGCCAACAACCTCTACCTGGCGCTCGGCTCGCTGGTGTGGGAGCTCGACGGCCGACCGCTGCGCTCCCCGCTGCTGCTGGTGCCGGTTGTCCTCGCGCCGGTCGGGCGCACCGGCTCCTACCGGCTGTCGCTGGACGAGTCGGGGGCGAGCACCCCGAACTACTGCCTCCTGGAGAAGCTGCGCCAGGTGCACGGCCTGGTGGTCCCGGCGCTGAGCGACACCGCGGAGAGCACCCCGGACCTCGAGCGCGCCCTGGAGGCGGTGCGGGTGGGCCTCGTCGGCCACGGCCTGCCCTACCGGGTCGAGGCGACGGCGGACCTGGCGATCCTGCAGTTCGCCAAGTACCGCCTGTGGAAGGACCTCGACGAGCACTGGGGCGACTTCAGCCGGAACCCGCTGGTGCACCACCTCGTGCACGAGCCGACCGAGCCCTTCCTCGACCCGGCGCGCGACTCCGGCGCCCACGTGGATCTCGACGAGCTCGCCGGCCGGCTGCCCGTCCCCGCCGACGCCTCCCAGCTGCGCGCGATCGCCGAGGCCACCGCCGGTCGCACCTTCGTGCTGGAGGGCCCGCCCGGCACCGGCAAGTCGCAGACCATCACCAACCTGCTCACCCGCGCGGTCGCCGACGGCAAGCGCGTGCTGTTCGTCGCCGAGAAGCGCGCCGCGCTCGACGTCGTGGCCCGTCGGCTGGACGCCGTGGGCATGGGCATGTTCGCCCTCGACCTGCACGACAAGGGGTCGCGCGCGTCGATGGTCCGGGCGCAGATCCGGCTGGCGCTGGAGCACGCGATCGCCGTCGACGAGCAGGGGCTGGCCACCGACTCGGAGACGCTGCGCTCGGCCCGCCGGCAGCTGGCCCGCTACGCCGACCGGCTGCACGCCGAGAACGCCGTCGGCCTGTCGCTGTACAGCGCGCGCACCGCGGAGCTCACCGCCGGCACCGACGTCCCGGCGCTCCCGGTGCCCGAGCCGTTCGTGGCCAACGCCCCGGCCGAGGTGCTGACCGCCGTCCGCCGGGCGCTGGCGCTGCTGCCCGACATCGCCGACCTCACCCGGCCGTCGCCGCGGCACCCGTGGGCGTTCGTCGACTCCCCCGAGATCGACCTGCCGGCGGCCCGCGCGGCCGCGGCCGAGGTCGACGCGGCGGTCCGCGAGGTGTCCGGGTTCCCCGAGCTCGGCGGCGTGCTCCGCCACGTCCGGACGCCGGAGGACCTCGACGCGCTGGTGCACCTGCTCTCGGGCCCCCCGGTGGGCCTCGACGTGCTCGACGAGACGTTCAGCGGCCGCTGGACCACGGCGACCGGCGCGGTGCTCGGCGAGGTCGCCGCCTTCACCGCGTTCCGGCACCCCGGTCTCGACGTCGCGACCCCCGAGGTGCTGGCGCTGCCCCTGGCCGAGATCTACGTCCGCGCGCAGACGGCCGCGGCCTCCGGGTGGTGGGGCCGCCGGAAGCGGCTGGTCGCGGTGCGCGACGAGATCGCCGCCGCCCTGCGACCGGGGACGAAGGTGCGGCCCAGGGACGTCCCGCTGCTGGTGGAGAACCTGTGGCGGGTGCAGACGGCGGTGCAGGCGATCGCCGGCCGGGTCGGATCCGTGCCGGGGCTGACCGCGCCGCCGAGCTGGAACCCCTTCACCGACCCCGGGCTGCTCGAGCGCCAGGTGGAGTGGCTGCGCCGCGCCGGCATCGCCGTCGACGGGTCCTCGCCCTTCCACGTAGCGCTGCGCAAGCTGATCGTCGCCGGCATGCCCGCCGCACCGGAGCCCGCCGAAGCCGTCGCGCGGCTGCGCGACGCCCTCACGTCGCTGCTGGCCGTCTGCCGCAGCTCGTCGGACCAGCTCGCCGCCTGGGCCGGTGAGGACGGCCTGGTGCTCCGCTGGTCGATGACCCGCCCGGAGCGCGGCCTGCTGACCCCGTCCGGGTCCGGCGCGGAGCGCTCGGTGCTCGTGTCCCTGCGCCGCTGGGTCTCCTTCCTCGACACCCTGGAGCCGCTGCGCTACGCCGGGCTCTTCGACGCCCGGACGATGCTGATCACCGGCGCCGTCGCGGCCGACGACGCGGTGCGCGCGCTGGACCGCGGCCTGGCGACCGCGTCGGTGGCCGAGCGGCTGGTCGCCACCGGGCTGGACGCCTTCGACGCCGAGGCCCACGAGGCGGCGATCGCCCGGTTCACCGAGGCCTCGCGGGCCGTCCGCCAGCACCTGACGGCCGCGCTGCCGGCGTCGGTGCTGGCCGCGAGGCCCTTCGACGCCGCGATGGGCACCGGCCAGGTCGGCGCGCTGCAGCGGGAGCTGGCCAAGCAGCGGCGCGGCCTGGGCGTGCGGCAGCTGCTGGCCCGGTACGGGGAGCTGATCACCGCCGTCATGCCGTGCGTGCTGGTGTCGCCGGACTCGGTGGCCCGGTTCTTCCCGGCGCGGGCCGACCAGTTCGACCTGGTCGTCTTCGACGAGGCCTCGCAGATCCGGGTGGCCGACGCCATCGGGGCCCTGGGCCGGGCCCGGGCCGCCGTGGTGGTCGGTGACTCCAAGCAGATGCCGCCGACGTCGTTCCTCGAGCCGACGACCACGGCGAGCGACGACTCGGTGGAGCTGGTGGAGACCGCGGTCGAGGACGAGGAGTCGATCCTCGGCGAGTGCGTGCAGGCGCGGGTGCCGCGGCACTGGCTGTCGTGGCACTACCGCAGCCAGGACGAGTCGCTCATCGCCTTCTCCAACGCCCAGTACTACGACAGCCGGCTCTCCTCCTTCCCGGCGCCCACGCACGGGCGCGCCTCGGCCGAGCCCGACGGGCGAGGGGTCTCGCTGGTGCGGGTGCCCGGGACGTTCCACCGCTCGGGTGCCGGCCGGCTGCTGCGCACCAACCCGGTCGAGGCGAAGGCGATCGTCGCCGAGATCCGCCGCCGCTTCGACGCCGTTCCGCAGTGGGAGGGCATCGACGCCGTCCCCTCGATCGGCGTGGTCACCTTCAACGCCCAGCAGCGCTCCTACATCGAGGCGCTGCTGCGCGACGCCGACGACGACCGGCTCTCCGCCGCGCTCGACCGCACCGACGGCGAGGGCCTGTTCGTCAAGAACCTGGAGAACGTGCAGGGCGACGAGCGCGACGTCGTCTTCTTCTCCACCGGCTTCTCCCCCACCGCCGACGGCACGCTGCCGCTGAACTTCGGCCCGCTGAACCGGCAGGGCGGCGAGCGCCGGCTCAACGTGGCGATCACCCGGGCCCGGCGCCAGGTCGTCGTCTTCACCTCCTTCGACCCGGCGCAGCTGCGGGCCGAGGAGACCTCCTCGGTGGGCATCAAGCACCTGCGGGCCTACCTCGACATGGCCGAGCAGGGCACCGACGTGCTGCCGCGCTCACCGCGCTCGGCGGCGGTGGTCGACCGGCACCGCGAGCAGATCGCGGCCGCGCTGCGCGAGCGCGGGCTGGTCGTGCGCACCGACGTCGGCCTCTCGGAGTTCCGGATCGACCTGTCGATCAGTCGAGCCGCCGACCCGGAGACCCCGCTGATGGCTGTGCTGCTGGACGGGCCGGCGTGGGCGCGCCGCGGCACGGTCGGCGACCGGGACGGGCTGCCGCCGGAGGTGCTGGGCGACATGCTGCGCTGGCCGGTCGTCGAGCGGGTGTGGCTGCCGGCGTGGCTGGCCGATCCGGCCTCCGTCGTCGACCGGCTGGTCGCCGCTGTGGACGCCGCCCCCGCGGTCACCCGGCCGGCGCCCGAGCCGGTGCCGTTGCCCACCGCCGCCGTCGAGTCGTTCAAGGGCGTGGCCGCGCTGCGCTCCTCGGTGACCTCGATGGCGGTGCCGACAGCGACCGCCCGTCCGGCGCCCAAGGCGGCCGCGAGGAAGCCCACCGGACCGACCGCCCTGGAGGGCGAGACACCGTTCGTGCCGTGGATCCCCAAGACCGCCGGCGAGAAGTCGGTGCTCGACGAGCTGCCGGCCTCGAAGGCCGCGCGCGCGGTGCGCCGGGTGATGGTCGCCGGCATCAAGGCCGAGGGGCCGGTCCACGTGGACCGGCTGGCCAAGCTCACCGTGGGCGCGTTCGGGCTCAACCGGGCCACGGAGGCGCGCAAGCAGATGCTGCTGTCCCTGCTGCCGCCGTCGGCCGTCGACGGGGAGCACCTGTGGCCCGAGGGGATCGACCGGGCCACCTGGACCGGGTTCCGCCGGCAGGTGTCGAGCACCGACCGGCCGCTCGAGCACGTGGCACCGGAGGAGGTCGCGAACGCGATGGCGGCGCTGTGCCGGGCCGCCGCGGGGATGCAGCGCGAGGAGCTGCTGACCGCGACCGCCACGGTCTTCGGCTACAAGCGGCGCGCCGCCTCGGTGACGCCGGTGCTGGAGAAGGCGCTGGCCTGCGCACTGGACTCCGGCCGCCTCACCGAGCAGCCGACCGGCCTGCTGACCGCCTGACCCGGACGGGGGATGCAGGACGGAACCGCTTCGGTCGATTCCTTGAGAGCACAACGATTTCAAGGAGGAACGTCTTGCGCATCGCCTGCCGGGCCACGGTGCCCGCCACCGAGAACCAGACCATGACCGCCGTCCAGGAGGTCCTCGACCGGCGCGGGTCGATGGCGCACGCCCCGGTCACCATCGCGGTGTCCGACGCCGTCGCGCTCGGCATCGCCGGCTTCTTCACCAGCCGCACCGACTCCGGGCAGGTGCTGGACCGCTTCTTCCGGGGTGGCGACGTCGACAGCACCGCGCTGCTCGAGGCCATCCAGTTCGAGCAGGGGTACGCCTCGGCCGAGCAGCACTCCGCGCTGCACTGCCTCGCGGGCTGGGTGCACGCCCGGGTGCACGCCCGCAGCGCCGCCTGAACCCGCGGCCGGCCCCTGGCCGTCGGCTCAGCCGACCGTGACCGACCCGGTCCGGACCGGCACCAGCTCCACCCAGGTCGTGCCGGGGGCGAGGAACACCGGGTTGCCGTCCGGCCCGGTCAGCGCGACCGGATCCGCCGGGCCGCCCTTGGCCCAGGTGGCGGCGAGCGTCTTGCCGCCCGTGGCGACGAGCGCCTCTCCCCCGCCGACCATCACCGTCTCCGGCACCGGGTTGCCGGCCGGGTCGGTGAACGCGGTGTCGACGACCTCGACCCGCAGGACCACGACGTTGGTCGCGCGCAGCGGCGTGCCGTCGGCCTCGACCGCGGGGACGCCGGCCTCCGCGCGCACCCAGCGACCGTCGGGCGGGCTCCACGTCCAGCGCGGCCGGCTGATGCCGGAGAGCTTCAGGTCCACGACGCCGGTGGGCACACCCGCCAGGACCGCGCCCGCCCCCTCCGGGGTCCGGGCCAGGAGGAACTGGCCGCCGGGCGGCTTCCCGTGGGCCTGGTCGGCCTGCGCCAGGAACGCGTGCGGATCGGCGTAGGTGTTGTGCGGGGCGGACCGGGCGGGCAGCCGGTGGAAGCCGCCGGCGCCGGCGTCCTGGCTGACCACCTGCAGCCCCGAGGCCGCAACGGCGTCGACGAACGGCCGCTGCCCGCCGGAGAAGGCGAAGAGCCCGCCCAGCGGGGCGGCGATGGCGGCGTCCATGGGCCGCACCGAGCGCACCGGGCCGATCTCGGCCGGCACGGTGGAGTGGTAGACGGCGACGTAACGGGGGATGCCGCCCTCGACGACCTGCTCCCACACCATGTCGGCGGCGTTGAGCCCCGTCTGCGGGCGGGCGTCGACCGAGTTCTCGATCTTCACCGCCAGCGCGGGCCGGTAGACGTGGGTGCCCTGGCTGTCCAGGCCGGTGAGCGGCCACAGCACCGGCGGAGGCGGCGGGGTGGTCGACGCGGGCGCCGCGGCCGGGGTGCCCGGCTCGGTACCGCAGGCGGCGAGCGCCGCGACGAGGAGCATCGCCGTCCCGAGACGGCGGACGGGGGCAGCGAGCCGAGGAGCCCACCGAGTGGAAAGGGTCACGCTCGCACTCCTCCGACGTGGTCAGGTCCGGCTCCCGCACGGGGCCGACCGCCGACGCTAGGGCGACACCCGGCCGGAACCGGCCCGCCGCTCCGCCGCCCGCACCCTTCGTACTGCACCCGTTACACGGCTCCCGGCGGCGGCGGCGAACCACCCGCAGCCGAGCAGGGTGAGCGTTCCGGCGACGACCGTGGGCGCCCACGCCGGCTCCTGGCGCACGACGTCCCCCGTGCCCGGCTCGGTCCAGGTGCAGACCACGCCGATCGGCCAGGCGGACGCGGTCCCCGCCACCCGCCAGGACTCGTGGGGCGGGGAGTACGGCGCGCCGCGCGACGTGCACACCTCGTGGCGCCCGTCGCCCACGGCCGGTGCCCAGGCGACCGCGAGCGTGCCCACGGCGACGGCGAGGCCGAGCAACACCAGCACGAAGCCCGGCGCGCTGCCGGGCCGCGCCGGGCGACCCGTCGTCCCGTTCCGCACGCGAGCAGGGTGCCTCAGCACGCGCCGCGCCCGCGGCACGGACACACGCGATGGCTCAGGTGCGGGCGATCCCGAGCAACGTCACGTCGTCGGTCCGCGGTGGGTCGAGCGCGGCGAGCACCGCGTCGAGCAGGGCCTGCGGTTCCACCGGCCCCCCCGCGACGGTTGCGCGCAGCTGCTCCAGCCCGGCGGTCAGCCCTCCCGCCCCACGCTCGACGAGCCCGTCGCTGACCAGCAGCAGGCGGTCGTCGCCCTGGAGGATCAGCCGTGCCTCGCGGTAGCCGGCGACGTCCAGCAGCCCCAGTGCCGGACCCCGGCCCTCGTGCAGGTAGTCGGCGTCGCCGCCGCTCGCGTGCAGCACGGGCAGGTGCCCGGCGTTGGCGATGGCCACCGCGCCGGTGGCCGGGTCCAGCTCGACGACGACGGCGGTCGCGAGCTCACCGGGCAGCAGCGCGGCGATGAGCTGGTTCAGCCCGTCGAGGGCGGCGGCGGGGCCGGCGGCGCGCAGCAGGTGGGCGCGCAGCGCGTGCCGGAGCTGGGCGGTGATCGCCGCGGCGGCGAGCCCGTGCCCGGCGACGTCGCCCAGCACGATCGACACCCGGCCACCGGGCAGCGGCACCAGGTCGTACCAGTCACCGCCGACGACGTCGAACTCGCTGGGCAGGTAACGGGCGGCCAGCTCCACGCCGGGCACCGTCGGCAGCTGCTCCAGCAGCAGCGTGCGCTGCAGGGCGGCGGACAGCCGGTTGTCCTCCGTCGCACGGTTCACGGCGGTCTCGGTGAGCAGGCCGGCCAAGGCGCGCGCGGCGGCGACCTCGTGCGCGCGCCACGGCTGCGCCGTCTCGCGCACCGTCTCGCTCCAGGCGTCGAACGAGCGGCGCGGGCTCAGCCGCGGCCCGGCGTCGGTCTGCGCCGTCTTCGGGGTGTGCGGGTTGCCACCCCAGGTCACCTCGCGCAGCGTCTCCGGCCGGAACCAGGCGACGAAGTCCCCACGGCCGCCGGCCACCTCGGCCACCTCGGCCACCAGGACGCCGCTGGCGGTGCCGGCGAGATCGGCCGCCTCGGGAGCGACCCGGCTGACGGTGTCGGTGGCGGGTACCCCGGCGTCGAGCAGCGCCCGCACGAGCGGGACCACCCGATCCGCCGGCGGGGTGGTGCCGAGCAGGTGGAGCTCACCACCGATCCGCACGGCCGCGCCGCCGGCGGGGATCAGGTCCAGCGCGGTGACGTCGCCCTCGGTGAGGGCCTTGCCCGGCCTGCGCGGGGCACGGCCGATGGCGGCAGCGAGCTCGGCCTGCCGCTGGGCGACCTCGACGACGCCGCTCTGCTCACCGGCGACCACGGTCGTGGGCAGCAGCAGCGAGGCGGTGCGCCCGAGGAACTCGGCGGCGATCCGGTCGGTGTAGGAGGGGCGGCGCGGGCCGGCGTAGTGGTGGCAGGCGATGAGGCCCCAGAGCCTGCCGCGGTCGATCAGCGAGATCGACATGGAGGCGACCACACCCATGTTGGCCAGGTACTCCAGGTGCACCGGCGAGACGCTGCGCAGCATCGCTCCGGAGAGGTCCAGCGGGCGTCCCTCGACCGTCCCGGGCTCCAGCGGGACCGGCTGGTAGGTGGCGTCGGGGATCAGCCGCATCCAGTTGGCGGCGTAGAGCGCCCGGGCCTGGGCCGGGATGTCGCTGGCGGGGTACCAGAGGCCCAGGAAGGGATCGAGGTCCGCGCGGCGGTCCTCGGCGATCACCTCGCCGTTCCACGCGGAGTCGAAGCGGTAGACCATCACCCGGTCGAAGCCGGTGAGCGCGCGCAGGTCGCGGGCCAGCACGTCGGACAGCTCGTCGAGGGTGCCTGCGGCCGACAGACGCTGCAGCACGCTCGGCAGCCGGCGGTGCCAGGCGCTCCCGGCCTCCTCGGTGCCGCGGACCGGTTCCCACTCGGTGACCAGCAGCCCGTCGGCGCGGTGCGCGACGAGGTCGACGTCGGTGCCGGCCACCCGCACCCGCAGGGGGTTCAGCTCGGCGAGGTCGCCCGCCAGACCCGCGCGCAGCCGAGCGGCGTCGGCCGGCTGGAGCAGTTCGTCGAGCGAACTGCCGGCGACCGGGCGGCCGAAGAGGTGCGCGGCGTTGGCGGAGGCGACGACGACCCCGAGGCCGGGCTCGGCCACCGCGAGGAGCACACCGTGCGGCTGCACCGCGCCCGGGACGGCGATCGGCTCCTCGGCGCAGCGGGCGAGCGCGTCGTCGTCGACGGTGGTGGGGCCTGCTGGGGAGCTCGTCACCGAGGGGACGTTACGTGGCGACGGGGTCGGGCAGGTCGCCGACGGAATCCACGATCGGCACCACCGCCTCGAGCTTCAGCAGCTCGATCGGCAGCCGCACGGGGCGGTTGCTCCGGGGGGCGAGGACGTGCAGCTCGGCGCCGACGGCAGCGGCCCGGCGAGCGACGGAGATGAGGGTGCGGGCGCCGGAGGAGTCGAGGAAGACCGTCGGCGTCAGGTCGACCACGACCGCCTCGGGCGCGGTGGCCAGCAGTGCCTCGGCGGCCTCGGCCAGTTGCGGGGCCGTGGCGATGTCCAGCTCACCCCGTACGGTGAGGCCCGGTCGCCCGGCGACCGTCGTGCGCTCCACGTCGAACAGCACTGTTCACCTCCCGCACCACGTCGTCCCCGGCGTCCGAGGGTAGGCCACCGGGGAAGGGGAGGGCGACCGTGAACATCGACTTCAGCGTGCGGTTGCCCACCGACGCGCACAGCGTGCCGCTGGCGCGCGGGCTGCTGCGGCAGGCGCTCGAGCACTCGGCGGCGCCGCAGACTGCCATGGACGAGATCCTGCTGGCGCTCACCGAGGCCTGCGCGAACGTCGTCGACCACGCCGCCGAGCACGGGGCCTACGAGGTCGCCGTCTCGATCGACGAGGCGGTGTGCCGGATCAGCGTGCTCGACGGCGGCGCCGGCTTCGACGTCGGCTCCGCCGAGGACACCCCCACCGCGCCCCTGGACGACCGGGGGCGCGGACTGGTGCTGATGCGCGCGCTCGTCGACCGGTTGCGGTTCGTGCAGGAGGACGGCCGGCACCGGGTGACCTTCGAGAAGCGGCTGGGGACCCAGTCGCACCTGCGGCTGCTCGACCCGCTCTGACCGGTCCGCGGCTCAGCCCCGCACCGGGATCGGGTGCGGCGCCACCAGTTCGCCCAGCGCCTGCCCCCACCGCCGGGCCCGGTCCTCCTCGCCGTCCAGCAGCGGGCCGACGACGTCCGCGACGAGGAAGTGCTCGGCCGGTGCGGCCAGGGTCGCGCCCAGCCGGCGGAGCAGCTTCTCCTCGGTCCGAGCCGCGTGGTCGAGCGCGGTGACCAGCACCGGGTGGTCCATCCGGGTGTCGAAGGCGGCGGCCTGGATCCCCCGCGGCAACCACACCGCGTCCAGCCACTCGTGCAGGCCGAAGGGGACGTCGGGGACGACGGCCCCGTGCTCCCGGACGGCGGTCTCCCGGGTGACCGGCCGGGGCATGCCGAAGGCGTGCGTGGGACCGCCGACCACGAGCAGCCGCACGTCGGCGAGCACCTGGATGGGGGCCTCGCGGGCCCAGGCGACGTCGACCGACAACCGGCCGCACAACCCGTGGGCCACCGCCATCGCCACCCGTTTCGCGTCCCCGGACACCGATTCGTAGACGACCAGGGCTCCGGGCATCGACCTCACCGCCTCGCGCGCCGCTTCCGGGGGCGCCGACCGTAGGCCCGTGCGGCCACCCGTGGGGCAGATCACCCACCAAACCGTGACCTCCCCGTCCGGGCACGGGGCGTGTCGTCGACGATGGGCGGTGTGAGCAGCACTCCTGGCGACGACGCGGTGCCCGACGACTTCGCCACCGCGGTCCGGGAGGCGGGCCGCCGGCTGGCCGGGGTGGCCGAGCGGACGCCGTTGCAGCGCAACGCCCGGCTCTCCGGGCTCACCGGCGCCGACGTGTGGCTCAAGCGCGAGGACCTGCAGGTGGGCCGCTCGTACAAGATCCGCGGCGCCTACAACACCATCTCCGGGCTGGACGACACCGCCCGGGCGGCCGGTGTGGTCTGCGCGAGCGCCGGCAACCACGGGCAGGGGGTGGCCTACGCCTGCCGCGCCCTGCAGGTGCCCGGCCGGGTCTACGTGCCCGGGACGACGCCGCGGCAGAAGCGGGAGCGGATCGCCGCGCTCGGCGGCGACATGGTCACGCTCGTCGTCGCCGGCGACTCCTACGACGAGGCCGCCGCCGCGGCCGCGGTGGACGCGGCCACCACCGGGGCGGCCCTGGTGCCGGCGTTCGACGCGCTGAGCACCGTGACCGGGCAGGCGACGGTGGCGGTGGAGCTCCTCGAGCAGCTGGGCGTCGCGCCCGACGTCGTCGTCCTGCCGGTGGGCGGCGGCGGGCTGCTGGCCGGGTGCGGCACCTGGCTGCGCCACCACTCCCCTACCACCCGGCTGGTCGGGGTGGAGCCTGCGGGGGCGGCCGGCATGGCGGCGGCGCTGGCCGCCGGGGAGCCGGTGGAGCTGCCGGAGATGGACACGTTCGTCGACGGCGCGGCGGTGCGGCGGGTGGGCACGGTGACCTATCCGCTGGTGCGCGACTCCGGCGCCGAGCTGCTCGCCGTACCCGAGGGCCAGATCTGCACCGAGATGCTCGACCTGTACCAGGCCGACGGCATCATCGCCGAGCCCGCGGGCGCGCTGTCGCCGGCGGCGGTGAGCGGTGGCCTGGTGGCCGTGGAGCCGGGGCAGACCGTCGTCTGCCTGCTGTCGGGGGGCAACAACGACGTCAGCCGCTACGCCGAGGTGGTCGAGCGGTCGCTGGTGCACCGCGGCCTCAAGCACTACTTCCTGGTCGAGTTCCCGCAGGAGCCGGGTGCGCTGCGCCGGTTCCTGGACGAGGTGCTCGGCCCGGACGACGACATCGTGCTGTTCGAGTACGTGAAGCGGGACAACCGGGAGACCGGCGCGGCGCTGACCGGGATCGAGCTCGGCAGCGCCGACGGGCTGCCGGCGCTGCTGGCCCGCATCGAGGCGAGCCCGCTGCGCATCCAGCTGGTGGCGCCGGGCACGACGGCGTACCGCTTCCTCATCTGACCCGTCGGACGGTGCCCTTGGGGCGCCCGGGGTGGCCGGGGCGCCCTCCCGTGTCGCACCCTCTCCGGGCTCGTCCCGCCACCTAGCTTCCGAATCCTGGTCGTCTCGCTCCGGGGGGGAAGCTCATGGGCACGCGTGTCTCGTTCCGGCCGCAGCGGGTGGTGTTGGGCCTGGTCGGCCTGGTCACCCTGCTCTTCGTCGTGGCCGGTGTCGCCACCCAGGGCATCGGCGGCGGCCTGCTCATGGCCGGCGTCGTCGCCGTCCTGATCGGCATCGGGGCGGCGATCACCGGGCGGGCCCGGTGGGCGTTCATCTCCAGCCGGCGGGTCGCGGGCATCGTCTGCGCCGCCGGGCTCGCCGCCGTCCTCGTGGGGACGGCGACGGGCACGCCGACCGCTGCCCTGACCGCCGCCAGCGGCACGGTTCCGGCCGTCCCGACCGACTCCGCCGCGCCGCCGACGCCGTCCCCGAGCGACGAGGAGGTCGACGCGGCGGTCGCGGAGGCGGAGACCGCTGAACGGGCGCACCCCGTCGACGCCCTCACCAGCGGCACGGCCGGACTGCTGGACGACGCCGCGGCCGACCAGGCCATCGACGCCGCCGGCCGCACCACGGCGCTCGCCGCCCTCGCCGCGGTGGAGGTGAAGGGCCGGGCCCCGCGCACGGGCTACGACCGGGACAACTTCGGCTCCGGCTGGGTCGACGTCGACCGCAACGGCTGCGACACCCGCAACGACATCCTGGCGCGCGACCTGACCGGCGAGACCTTCAAGGCCGGCACCCGCAACTGCATCGTGCTGACCGGCGATCTGGCCGACCCCTACTCCGGCCGGGGCATCGCCTTCCAGCGGGGGCAGGGCACCAGCGACGACGTGCAGATCGACCACGTCGTCGCCCTGTCCGACGCGTGGCAGAAGGGCGCGCAGGCCCTGGACCGGTCACGCCGGACCGCCTTCGCCAACGACCCGCTGAACCTGCTCGCCGTGGACGGCCCGCTCAACATGCAGAAGGGCGACGGCGACGCCGCCACCTGGCTGCCGCCGGACCGCGGCTACCGGTGCGCCTACGTGGCTCGCCAGGTGGCCGTGAAGGTGAGCTACGAGCTGTGGATGACCCAGGCGGAGAAGAACGCCATCGCCACGGTGCTCGCCTCCTGCCCGGGCGAGCCCCTGCCAGGCGGTGTGGTGGCCGTCCTGCCGGAGCCCGCGCCGACCACGGTCGCGCCGGCCCCCGCACCCCGGTCGACGGCTGCACCCGCGCCGAAGCCGGCGCCCGCACCGCTGCCCGCCCCGGCACCGGCTCCTGCTCCGTCGCCCGCGCCGGCTCCCGCCCCGGCCCCTGCGCCCGCTCCCCCGCCGCCCCCGCCGCCGGCCCCCGCCCCGGCCGGCACCGTCCACCCGGGAGCGTTCTGCTCGTCGCAGGGCGCGACCGGGGTCACGAAGACGGGCACGCCGATGGTCTGCACGACGACACCCACCGACGACCGCGCCCGGTGGCGGTCGGCCTGACCCGGACGACCCGAGGTCGTTCGCGCGGTCGTGTGCGATCCGGTGGCGCGCCGGGCGACACGTCTGGCCGCCGCACCGGACGTCGAGCCGCGGGCTGACGCGGCTCGACGTCCGGCGACCCGGCTCGACCCGCGTGCCGACAGGGTGCTGCGGGCTGCGGCACGGCGATCTCGGCCCGGCGCGGGAACCGACACGACGGGCGGGGACGCTCCCGCTCGGGTCAGCTCGCGGCGGCTCTCAGCCGGTCATGAAGCCGCTCTCGTAGGCGGCGATGACGGCCTGGGTGCGGTCCCGGGCGCCCAGCTTGAGCAGCACGCTGCTGACGTGGGTCTTCACCGTCTCCCGGCTGAGGAACAGCTCGGTGGCGATCTCGGCGTTGGACAGCCCACCGGCGACCAGCCGCAGCACGTCGGCCTCGCGGCCGGTGAGCTCCGGCAGCGCGGCGGCGCCGCGGGCGCGCGACGGCGCGTGCGAGGCGATCAGCCGCCGGGTCAGGTCGGGCAGCACCAGGGAGGTGCCGCGGGCGACCACCCGGATCGCATCGACCAGCTCGTCGGGGTCGGCCCGCTTGAGCGCGAAGCCGCTGGCGCCGGCCTGGAGGGAGCGGAACAGGTAGTCGTCGTCCTCGAAGGTGGTCAGCACCAGCACGCGCGGCCGCTGCGGATCGCGGGCGACCAGCTCGGCGGTGGCGGCGATGCCGTCCATGTCGGGCATGCGCACGTCCATGAGGACGACATCGGGGTCGGTGCGCGCGGCCACGTCGAGGGCCTCCCGGCCGGTGCCGGCGTCGCCGACCACGGTCAGGTCGGGCTCGCTCTCCAGGATCACCCGCAACCCCGACCGGACGAGGACGTCGTCGTCGACGAGGACCAGCCGCAGCGTCACGCCGCGCCCGCCAGCGGGAGGGAGACGCACAGCTCGAAGCCGCCGGACGGCGTGGGCCCTGCGCTGAGCGTGCCGCCGGCGGCGGCGGTGCGCTCCCGCAGCCCGGCCAGCCCGCGCCCGCCGCCGGGGCCGGGCCGGCTGTCCAGCTGCGAGGCCCGCTCGTTGCAGACGCGCACGACCAGCGCGTCGCCGTCGCGGACGACCTGGGCGACGGTCAGCGGGGTGCCCGCGTGCCGGAGCACGTTCGTCGTCCCCTCCTGCACGACCCGGTAGGCGAGCTCCTGAACGCCGGGCGGCACGTCGTCGACCTGGCCGTCGACCACGAGGGCGACCGGCAGGCCGCCGTCGCGCAGGCCGGCTAGCAGGCCGTCGAGGTCGGCGAGGGTGGGTGCGGCGAAGGGGGCGGGGTCACGGCCCCCGTCCTCGGCCCGCAGGACGGTGAGCACCCGGTCGAGCTCGGCCAGTGCGCTGCGGGTGTTGGTCTCGATGTGCTCGAGCGCCTGCCGGGCGAACTCCGGCTGGGGCGGGCGGTCGTCGGCGGGGGTGAGCGTGCGCCGCGCGGCGGTGGCCTGCAGCAGGCTCGCGGTCAGCGCGTGGCCGATGGTGTCGTGCAGGTCGCGGGCCAGCTTGTTGCGGTCGGCGAGCCGGCGGCTGCTCTGCTGCAGCGCCGCGATCTGCTGCTCGGCCCCGGCGCCGAGCAGCCGGGGGGCGACCGAGGCGGCCAGCCGGACGACCAGGTCGAGCAGCACGAGGGTGACCACCGCGACGACGGCCATCAGCGCGAGCAGCGGCAGGGAGGTCACCACGTTCCAGCGGGTCTCGAACCACAGCCCGGTGAGCGCCACGATGCCGAAGAAGAGGGTGGCGAGCGTGGCCACGCCCAGCAGCACCCGGACGCCCAGCCAGCCGACCGCCCGCCAGGTGCCGGCCGACAGCACCAGCCGCCGCACCTTGGCCACGACGCCGGGGAGGTGCCGCACGCGCTCGCCCTCGGGGATGTCGACGGCCAGGAGGGTGCGGGCCAGCCGGCGCTCGAGCCCGGCGAACCCGCGGACGGCCGCCAGCACGGCGAGGATCAGCAGGACGCCGACGCCGTAGATCACCGCGACGACCGAGCCGACCAGCGCGAAGTAGAAGGCCGCGCCCAGGAGGCCGATCGGCAGGGTCGCGAGCGCGTACACGGTGCGGCCGGGCCAGCCGGGGCTCGCCGCGGTGGCGACGACCGACCGCAGCCCGGCGGCGATCTCGGCCGCGGACCGCGGGAACGTCGACGGGGGCACGGTTCGATCCTGGCCGACCGCGCCGCCGGGCGATTCCCCCGCCGGTGTGCCCCGGTCCTCCCCCGCGCGGGGGATCCAGGTCGGCGCTGCGGGGTGATCCGCGCGGCCGCCCGCTGCCGGAACGCTTCCAGCCATGACCGATCCCCTCCTCCCTGCGAGCTCCGCATGATCCAGGTCCGCGAGCTGACCAAGCAGTACGGCGCCGTCCGCGCCGTCGACCACCTGACCTTCGACGTCCGGCCCGGCAAGGTGACCGGCTTCCTCGGTCCCAACGGCGCGGGCAAGTCCACCACGATGCGCATGGTGCTCGGGCTCGACCGGCCCACCTCCGGCCAGGCGCTGGTGGCCGGCCGGCCGTTCCCCCGCCTCGGCGAGCCGCTGCGGGCCGCCGGTGCGCTGCTCGACGCGCAGGCGATGCACCCGGGGCGCAGCGGCCGCGACCACCTGCGGGTCGCCGCCCGCACGCACGGCATCCCGGTGCGGCGGGTCGACGAGGTCATCGACCAGGTCGGGCTGGGATCCGCCGCCAGGCGACGGGTGAAGGGCTACTCGCTGGGCATGCGGCAGCGGCTGGGCATCGCCAGCGCGCTGCTCGGCGACCCCGCCGTCCTCCTGTTCGACGAGCCGATGAACGGCCTCGACCTCGACGGCGTCCGGTGGATCCGCCGGCTGGTGCGCGAGCTGGCCGACGAGGGCCGCACGGTGCTGCTGTCCAGCCACCTGATGAGCGAGATGGAACAGACCGCCGACCACCTGGTCATCATCGGCCGCGGACGGCTCATCGCCGACGCCCCGATCACCGAGGTGATGCGCGGCCAGCACGCCGGCCGGAAGGTCGTGGTGCGGACGCCGTCGGCCGACGACCTGGCCGGCGCCCTCCTGCGCCGGGGGCTGCGGGTGCACCCCACCGGCGACGGCGACCTGCTGGTCGAGGGCGCCTCCGCCGAGACCGTGGGCGACGTGGCGCTCGAGACCGGCGTGGCCGTGCACCGGCTGGCCGAGCAGCAGCACTCCCTGGAGGAGATCTACCTCGACCTCACCGGGGACAGCGTCCAGTACCGGGTGGCGGCCGCCCCCGAGCCGGCCGGGCAGGTGCGGGCATGACCGCCGCGACCCTGCGGGCGGCGCAGCCCGGCAGTGCGACGGTGCTCGCGCGGGCGGCGGGCGCCGAGTGGCTGCGACTGCGCACGGTGCGCGCGACGTGGTGGTGCCTGCTCGCGGCCGCGGTGGCCACCATCGGCATCGGGACCATGGCCGCCGTGGACGAGGCGGAGATGGCGAACGCCTCGGGGACGACGGCGGCGGCGACGATCGCCGGCGAGTACGGCACGCTGGTCGGGCAGTTCGCGCTGCTGGTGCTGGTGCTGCTCGCGGTCACCTCCGAGTACGGCAGCGGGGCGATCGGGCCGACGCTGCAGTGGACGCCGCGCCGCGGTGTCCTGCTCACCGCACGGGTCGTCGTGCCGGTCGCCGTGGTGACCGTGGTCGGGGTGCTCCTCGCCCTCGTCTCCGACCTCCTCGCGAAGCTGGTCGCGCCCGGCCTCGTCCTCTCCTCCGGCGAGCTGACCGGGAGCCTGGGGCGGGTCGCGGCGGTGCTCGTGGCCGGCGGCGTGCTGACCGCCGGCGTCGGTTTCCTGCTGCGGTCGACGGCGGGGGCGCTGGCGACGGTGTTCCTGCTGCAGCTGGTGCTGCCCTTCCTGCTCCCGGCCTTCGGCACGTGGGCCGCCGAGGTCGGCGAGTGGCTGCCGGGGACGGGCGCGGTCTGGACCCTGCTCGGGGAGCCGGACCTGACGGCCACCCACGCGGGGGCGCTGCTGGGCGGCTGGGCGCTGGCGGCCCTGGCGGCCGGTGGCTGGTCGCTGCTGCGCCGGGACGCCGGGTGACGGGCGTGGGCGTCGGGGTCGGCCTGGGTCGGACCGCCCCCGGCCGGCCCCACCCGCACCGGCAGAGGGCCTGGCGACGTCGGCTGGCGGCCTCGCCGCCGCTCGAGCAGGCGTACCGGGCGGGCGTCGGGCTCGTCGGGACGGGAATCGTCCTGGTCGGCCTGGTGACCGTCCCGCTGCCGGGCCCGGGCTGGCTCACCGTGCTGGCCGGGCTGGCCGTGCTCGCGTCGGAGTTCACCTGGGCCGAGCGGCTGCTGGCGGTCACCCGTCGGCACGTCATCCGGTGGACCGGGTGGGTGGCCGCCCAGCGGCCGGCGGTCCGCCTGCTCCTCGCGGCGGCGACGACCCTGGTGGTGCTGGGCACGCTCCTGCTGACCATGGCGGTCGTCGGGGTGCCCGGATGGCTGCCCGGGTGGCTGCCCGGAGGACGGTGAGCGCACCCGGCTCCACCGGGTGGGCGGTGCCCGCGGCGCGCGGCTCAGGGCTCCCGCAGCGATGCGTCCAGCACGTGCAGCAGCTGCCCCACCCGATCGGTGCCGGCCGGTGGGGGCGGATAGCGCCGGACCACGTCCGCGAGGTCCGGGGTCGCGCGGAGCCGGGCCCGCCCGAGGTGCCGGTCCCCGACGCCGGGCTCCCCGCCGGCCGCGAGCTCGGCTGCGCGGGCAGCGTGCGCGGCAGCGCGCAGGATGTGCCCGACCTGGGACGCCCGGGCGGCGCTCGACGCCCAGCCGAGCACGGCGCCGGGCGGGTGGAGGTAGGCGGCCGCGGCGGCGTCACCGGCGGCGTGCGCCGCGTGCTTCGCGGGCCCCGTCGCGGCTGCCTTCGCGGCGCGGTGCGCGTCCAGCGAGGTGCGGCGTTGCAGCGTCGACCGCGCCGCGCCCCGGACGAAGGCCCACGCCGCGTCGACCGCCGCGCGCGGCCGGTGGTCGTCGGGGTGCGCCTGCTCGAACAGCGGGAGCGCCTCCTCGGCGCACTCGACTGCGTACCGGGCGACCAGCCGCAGCTCGGCCGTCGTCAGCCCGGGATCACCCGGTCCGGTCTGCGGCACGGGGCCGTTGTGCCGACTACGCGGGCTCGACCACCCGGATCGGCCGGCCGGCCATCCAGGCCGCGACGTCCTCGACGGCCTCCCCGTAGAAGACCTCGTAGGTGCCCCGGGTGACGTAGCCCAGGTGCGGGGTCAGCACCGCGCGGCGCAGCTCGCGCAGGGGGTGCTCCCGGGGCAGCGGTTCGGCGTCGTAGACGTCCAGGCCCGCGCCGGCGATCGCGCCACGTCGGAGCACGTCGACCAGCGCGGCCTCGTCCACGATCGGGCCGCGGCTGGTGTTGACCAGGACGGCGGTGTGCTTCATCAGCGCCAGGTCGTCGGCGCCGATGAGGCCGCGGGTCCGCTTGGAGAGCAGCAGGTGCACCGTGACGACGTCCGCGGTCGCGAAGAGCTCGTCCTTCCCCACCAGCCGGGCGCCCACCTCGGTTGCCCGCTCTTCGGTGAGGTTCTGGCTCCACGCGACGACGTCCATGCCGAAGGCAGCGCCGATGCGGGCCACCTGCGCGCCGATCCGGCCCAGCCCGATGACGCCGAGCCGGGCGCCGTGCAGGTCGGTGCCGATCGTGGTCTGCCAGCCACCGGCGCGCATGGCGGCGTCCTCCTGCGGCACGTGCCGCACGGTGGCGAGGATCAGCGCCCAGGTGAGCTCGGCGGTGGCGGTGCCCGACGCCGCGGTGCCGCAGACGGTGATGCCGAGCTCGGCGGCGGCCGCGACGTCGATCGACTTGTTCCGCATGCCGGTGGTGACGAGCAACCGCAGGTCGGGCAGCCGTTCGAGCACGTCGCGGCCGAAGCGGGTGCGCTCCCGCATGACGACGACGACGTCGACGCCGCGCAGCCGGGCGACCAGCGCATCCGGATCGGCGACGGCGTCGGCGAACGTCACCACCTCGGCCGGTTCGGGCAGCCGGGACCAGTCGCAGAACTCGGCTGCGACGGACTGGTAGTCGTCCAGGACGGCGATGCGGTGCACGGCCGCAAGGTCTACCGGACGCTCAGCCCTGCGGGCCGGTCGCGTCGGCGATGCCGCCCGGTTTGTCGCCGTCCTGGCCGCTCGGCGTCCGGGTCACGTCCCCGGACATGCCTCCCTCGGCCGCCCGGGGCGACTGCTCCCGTGCGGCGCCGACCTGGCCCTCCTCCGGGGTCTCCCCCGGCAGCCCCGCCTCGTTCGACGGGTCGTTGGCGCCGCCGTAGGGGCGGCCGGTCATCGATCCCTCGGTCATCTCGGTCCTCCTCGTACCTAGCCGGTCGACGCCGCCCCGGTCAGCGCGCGGTCGTGCCGCCGGAGCCGGTGCCCTTGCCCTTGTTCCTGAAGTTCGAGACGGCGTCCTTGATCTTCTGCTGGTTCTGCGGCTTCCTGGCCTCGTCCATGACCTTCTTGGCCATGCCACCCTTGGCGATCTTGCTCATGATTCCCATGTTCCGGTGCATGCCCACTGTTCCGGCACGCCGAACCCCCGGAAGGCGATCGGATCACGCGGCCCCGGGCGGGTCGGCCTCCGCGTCGGGCCCGGCGCCCGGGTCGCGGGCGAGCAGGTAGGTGGCGACGCCGAGGATGATCCCGGCGGCGGCGGACAGCGCCACGATCACCGGGGTGCTGATCTCGCCGAGCACGGCGGTGAGCAGGTCGCGGGAGCGGGACGTGGGGTCGGCGAGGACCACCCCGACGAAGACGGCGACCAGCACCCCGGTCCCGGCGGCGGCGACGTGGGCGAGCCGGCCGGTGAACCCCATGCGGTCGCTCACGCTGCGGGCGGCCTTGACGATGCGTCCGGCGCGCAGGATGCGCAGGGCGCCGACCGTGCGCACCAGCCGCAGGATCTGGACCGGGCCGAGCGCGAAGACGACGGCGACGACCACCGCGACGGTGAGGGCGACCAGCCCCACGTGCCCGCGCAGCCAGGCACGCTTGTTCTCGGCGACGACGAGCAGGATCACCGTCTCGGCGACCAGCACCAGCCCGCTGACGGCGTCGATCGCGTGCCCGGCGGTGCCCAGCGTGCCCTCGGCGACGGTGAGGAACATGGCCGGGATCGAGGCCAGCGCGGCCACCAGGACCGGCACGGCGAGCCGCTCCTGCCAGCGCTCCTCGCGGGTCTTCACCGGGGCCCGGGAGGCGGACCCGGGAACGGGAGCGACCCCCGGCCGCGAGGCGGCTGCCTCGGGACCGGGGGTCGCTCCGTGGTTCCGCACGGTGCGGGGGTCAGCGGGTGGCGCCGCGACCCTTGCCGCCGCCGCCGCCACCGCTCTTGTTCTGGAAGTCCGCGATGAACTTCTTGATCTTCGCCTGGTTCTGCGGCTTCTTGGCCTCCTGGAACACCTTCGCCGCCACCCCGGACGCGATGAGCTTCCGCATCATTCCCATGTCTGCCTCCTCGTCGTCGCACCGGCTCGCCGGCCGGCCGGCTGATCAGGACCATCCCTGCCCCGCGGCGGCCCCCGCCAACCACCGGGCGGCAAGTCTCACCCGGTCGGTCACCAGGTGTCGACGTGCGGGCGCACCTTGCCCGGCGGCCGGGGGGTGGCCGCCGCCTCGCGGGTCAGCGTGGCGATCCAGCGGCGGGTGTCGACGGGGTCGATGACGTCGTCGATCTCCCAGTGCGCGGCGACGTTGAGGCCGCGGCCCTTCTCGTAGGCGGCGGCGACGGCGGCGTCGAACGCCGCCACCCGCTCGGCGTCGTCCTCGATCGCGGCGAGCTCCCGGCGCATGCCGAGGCGCACCGCGCCCTCCAGGCCCATCGGCCCGAACTCGCTGGTCGGCCAGCCGACGGTGAACCGCGGCACCTTGGTGCTGCCCCCGGCCATCGCCTGCGCGCCCAGCCCGTAGGCCTTGCGGACGACGACGGTGCCGACCGGCACCGACAGGGTGGCGCCGGTGACGAACAGCCGGGAGAAGTGGCGCACCGTCGCCGTCTTCTCCGACTCCGGCCCGACCATGAAGCCCGGGGTGTCGCAGAGCGAGAGCACCGGCAGGCCGTGCGCGTCGCAGAGCTGGAGGAAGCGGGCGGCCTTGTCGGCGGCGTCGGCGTCGATGGCCCCGCCGAGATGCGTGGGCACGTTGGCGAGGACGCCGAGCGGCGCACCCTCGACCCGCGCCAGAGCGGTGATCATGCCGGCGCCCCAGCCGTCGCGGAGCTCGAGCACCGACCCCTCGTCGGCCAGCGCCCCCGGCACCGCGCGCATGTCGTAGACCCGCTTGCGGTTCTCGGGCACGAGGTGGCGCAGCAGCCGCTGGTCGGGGGCGGTCCACCCGGCCACCGGCCCCTGGAAGTACGACAGGTACTGCCGGGCCGCGGCGACGGCGGCGGCGTCGTCGGCCACCCGGATGTCGACGACCCCGTTGGCGTGCTGGACGTCGATCGGCCCGATCTCCTCCGGTGCGACCACGCCGAGCCCGCCGCCCTCGATCATCGCCGGTCCGCCCATGCCGATGTTCGCGTCCTCGGTGGCGATGACGACGTCGCAGGTGCCGAGCAGCGCGGCGTTGCCGGCGAAGCAGCGGCCGCTGGCGATGCCGACGGTGGGCACCAGGCCGGACAGCCGGCCGAACAGGGCGAAGGCCGCCGTGTCGAGCGCGGAGACGACCGGGTGGTCGACGTCGCCGGGCCGCCCGCCCCCGCCCTCGGCGAAGAGGACGACCGGCAGCCGCCGCTTCTCCGCCAGCTCGAACAACCGGTCCTTCTTCAGGTGCCCGCGCATGCCCTGGGTGCCGGCGAGCACCGTGTAGTCGTAGGAGACGACGACCGCCGGGTGGCCGGCGATGTCGGCGAGGCCGCCGACGACGCCGTCGGCGGGCGTCTTCCGCTGCAACTCCTCGCGGCTGCGGCGGCGTTCCTGCGCGGCGAAGACCAGCGGCCCGTACTCCAGGAAGCTGCCCTCGTCGACGAGGTCGGCCAGGTTCTCCCGGGCCGTGCGCCGGCCCTGCGCGTGCCGCTTGGCCACGGCCTCGGGGCGGTGCTCGTCGAGCCCCAGCTCGTGGCGGCGGCGCACCTCGGCGAGGTCGGGGCGGTCGGCGTCGAGGTCGATCGCCGCGGCGTCGGCCGCGGCGTCGCCGTCGGCGTGCTGCACGTCGGCGAGCAGCTGCCCCTGCCGCACGGTGTCGCCGACCCGCACCGCGACCCGCCGTACGGTGCCGCCGGCCGGCAGCGCGACGACGTGCTCCATCTTCATCGCCTCGAGCACGACGACCGCTCCCCCGGGCTCGACCGTGCTGCCCTCGGCCGCCGCGACCGCGACGACGGTGCCGGGGACCGGCGCGCGCAGCCCCTCCCCCGCCTCGGGCGCGGGCGCGGGCGCGGCGCTGCCGGCCAGCTCGGCGAGGTGGTCGTCGACGAAGGTGGTGGTGGCGCGCGCCACGTCCGGGTGCGCGAGCAGGGCGCGGAGGAATTCGGTGTTGGTCGGGACGCCGGCGACCTGCACCTCACCGAGCGCCCGGTGCAGGTGGCGCAGCGCGTCGGCGAGCGCGCCCTGCCGCTCGTGCACCACCACCTTGGCCAGCAGCGGGTCGTAGCGCGGGCTCTGCTCGGCGCCGGGGCGGGCGGCGGTGTCCACCCGCACGCCCGGGCCGCCGGGGAGCGCGAGGGCAGTGATGGTGCCGGCGGAGGGGACGACGGCGCCGTCGGCGGTGAGGGTCTCGGCGAGGACGCGGCCCTGGATGGCGGTGCCGACCGGACGGGGCGCACCGTCGGCCAGCCCCAGGTCGGCGAGAGTCGCGCCGGCGGCGACCCGCAGCTGCATGCGCACCAGGTCCAGGCCCAGCGTCTCCTCGGTGACCGTGTGCTCCACCTGCAGCCGCGGGTTGCACTCCAGGAAGGCGAACCGCTCGGGCGCCCCGGCGGGCACGAGGAACTCGACGGTGGCCAGCCCGCGCAGCCCGACGTGCCGGGCGAGCGCCGCCGCCGCGTCGTGCAGCCGGCCGCGGACGGCATCCGGCAGGTCCGGTGCGGGGGCGATCTCGACGACCTTCTGCCGGTTGCGCTGCAGCGAGCAGTCGCGGTCACCGAGGACGACGACGTCCGCGCCGGCGTCACCGAGCACCTGCACCTCGACGTGCCGGGCGTCCTCGACCAGCTCCTCGGCCAGCAGCGCCTCGGCGCCGAACGCGACGCGGGCCTCGCCGGCCAGCGCGGCGACCGCGGCCGCGACGTCGTCGCCTCGGCGCAGGACGCGGGTGGCCCGCCCGCCCCCGCCGAACCGCGCCTTGAGCATCACCGCGCCGGTCGCGTCGAGCAGGTCGGCGACCTCCTGCGAGGTGGCGGCGTCGCCGGTGCCGCGCGGGACCGGCACGCCGGCGGCCTCGGCGGCCGCGCGGGCGAGCACCTTGTCACCGAGCGTCTCCAGGACGGCGGCCCCGGGGCCCACCACCGCCGGCGCCTCGTCGCTGACGCCGCACGCCAGGGGCAGCTCTGGGCTCTCGGAGAGGAAGCCGTAGCCGGGGTGGATCAGCGCGCAGCCGGTGTCCACGGCGGTCTGCACGATGGCGGCGGCGTCGAGGTAGGCGGACGGGCCGCTGCCGGGGAGGAGGTGGACCTCGTCGGCGGCGGCGAGATGCGGGGCGTGCGGCTCGTCGGCGGCGGCGACGGCGACCGACGTCAGCCCCTCGGCGGCGGCGGCGCGGGCGATGCGTACGGCGATCTCGCCACGGTTGGCGATCAGCAGGCGGGCCACCCGGCGATGCTCGCACGCCCCACCGACGGGCCTGTGGCGGTGGTCACCCCGCAGACGACGGTGGGGGGGGGGGGGGGGGGGGGGGGGGGGGGGGCCGGGGGGCGGGGGGGGGGGGGCGGGGGGGGGGCTGTTGGGTGGGTGT